>NZ_JBFBAS010000007.1:0-244827 GCF_040682335.1 Streptomyces sp. NPDC051219 | reverse complement strand
CCGCCCCACCCCCCGCTCCCACCCGGGGTCTGGGGGGTGGGGGGCCCCGCCCCCGATCGGTTCCGGGCCACCCCACTCGCATGCGCGAACCCTGTCGTACGACCGCGTCATACGCCAGCCCGTATCGCCGTGCTAGATCCTGACCTGGACGGCCCGCGACAGCCGGTCGTGCAGGCCGCGGCCGTCGCGGTCCCAGACGAGCGCCGGGATCGCGAGGCAGAGCAGCACGCTGCGCAGCAGCACCCGCGGGACCGTGAGCCGGCCGCCGCCCTCGGCGGCGACCCGCAGGCCGAGCAGCCGCTTGCCGGGCGTGAACCCGACCGTTCCCAGGGTGAGGACGCTCAGTACCAGAAAGACGCCGAGTGCCCAGTTTCCGGCCGCGCGCTGGTCACCCGCCGCGAGCAGGCCGTATGCGATCAGCAGGCACAGCACCCAGTCGACGAGGAGGGCGCCGAAGCGCCGGCCCACCGGTGCGAGCGACCCCGGTCCTTCCTTGGGGAGACCGAGCTTCTCGCCCCGGTAGCCGAATTCGGCACCCATCTCCTCGGCCGCCGCGCGGGGCCCGGAGAGCCACGATCCGATTACTTGCCTGTTGTCCACCCGTCCACGGTACTGCGCCCGGTTTGGGACCCCTGCGGGCGGGGCGGCCTGACTCCGTCCTCACACCGGGCCCGGTTAACTTGGGCGAAACAAATGGGTCATGCTGGAGAAATCACGTCTGCCTATCGTCGTGTCCAGCGTGTGCCACCGCACTGGCCGCACAACGAGCTACAACCCCGCCCGTCCCGGGTCGGGAGTAGGAGGAGTTGGATGTTCCAGAACGCCGACGACGCCAAGAAGTACATCGCGGACAACGACGTCAAGATGGTCGACGTCCGATTCTGCGACCTTCCCGGCGTGATGCAGCACTTCACGATCCCTGCGACGGCGTTCGACCCGTCCGAGGAGCTGGCCTTCGACGGCTCGTCGATCCGCGGCTTCCAGGCGATCCACGAGTCCGACATGGCGCTTCGCGCGGACCTGTCGACGGCACGGCTCGACCCGTTCCGCAAGGACAAGACGCTCAACATCAACTTCTTCATCCACGACCCGATCACGGGCGAGCAGTACAGCCGTGACCCGCGCAACATCGCCAAGAAGGCCGAGGCCTACCTCGCCTCAACCGGCATCGCCGACACGGCCTACTTCGGCCCCGAGGCCGAGTTCTACGTCTTCGACAGCGTGCGCTTCCAGACCAGCGCCAACGAGGGCTTCTACCACATCGACTCCGAGGCCGGCGCCTGGAACACGGGCGCGCTCGAGGACAACCGCGGTTACAAGGTCCGCTACAAGGGCGGTTACTTCCCGGCCCCGCCGGTGGACCACTTCGCCGACCTGCGTGCCGAGATCTCCCTGGAGTTGGAGCGGTCCGGCCTCCAGGTCGAGCGCCAGCACCACGAGGTCGGCACGGCCGGCCAGGCGGAGATCAACTACAAGTTCAACACGCTGCTCGCCGCGGCCGACGACCTGATGCTCTTCAAGTACATCGTGAAGAACGTCGCCTGGCGCAACGGCAAGACCGCGACCTTCATGCCGAAGCCGATCTTCGGCGACAACGGCTCGGGCATGCACGTCCACCAGTCGCTGTGGCAGAACGGCGACCCGCTCTTCTACGACGAGCAGGGTTACGCGGGCCTGTCGGACACCGCGCGCTACTACATCGGCGGCATCCTGAAGCACGCCCCGTCGCTGCTGGCCTTCACCAACCCGACGGTGAACTCGTACCACCGCCTGGTCCCCGGCTTCGAGGCCCCGGTCAACCTGGTCTACTCCCAGCGCAACCGGTCCGCCGCGATGCGCATCCCGATCACGGGCTCGAACCCGAAGGCGAAGCGCGTCGAGTTCCGCGCCCCGGACCCGTCCTCGAACCCGTACCTGGCCTTCTCCGCCCTGCTGCTCGCGGGCCTGGACGGCGTCAAGAACAAGATCGAGCCGGCCGAGCCGATCGACAAGGACCTCTACGAGCTGGCCCCCGAGGAGCACGCGGGCGTCCCGCAGGTCCCGACCTCGCTTCCGGCGGTGCTCGAGGCGCTGGAGGCGGACAACGGGTACCTGCAGGCCGGCGGGGTCTTCACCTCCGACCTGATCGAGACGTGGATCGACTATAAGCGGACGGCGGAGATCGCCCCGATCCAGCTGCGGCCGCACCCGCACGAGTTCGAGCTGTACTTTGATATCTAAAGATCAACAGCTCTGTGAGCTTTAGGTTCGCCCTGCGGACCCCTCGCCAGTCCGCGAGGGGTCCGCAGCTTTTTTGATCTTGCCTGCCATGACGGCCCCTACGGCGGTCCGCGTCGTCTCCTCGGAGTCGGGCCAGAGGTGACCGTAAGTGTCCAGCGTCGTCTTTCCCGACGAGTGCCGCAGCCGGTGCTGCACCACCTTCACGTCGGCGCCCGTGCTGATGAGCAGTGAGGCGTAGTAGTGCCGGAGGTCGTGGAATCGGAAGCCCTCGGGCAAGCCGGGGATGTTCCCCCGGACGGCACGTATCTGGCGCTCGATCGCCCACGTACTGACCTGGTCGCCGCTGCCGTGAGCAAAGACGGTGACCGGCTCGCCCTCGATCGGCTTCGGCAACAGGCCCACGAGCTCGTCAGGGATGGGGATGGCCTCGCGACTCATCTCCGTCTTGAGCGGCTCGGCCGGGTACTGCACCGCGGGACGGATCTCCCGTTCCTCGATCGCCACGTCACCCCGGCGCAGCCCGCACACCTCCCCCACCCGCAGGCCGGCGAAGGCCCCCAGCAGCACGGCCAAGCGGTACCGCTCATCGAACGCCTCGTACAGCTGCCACACCTGCTCGGTCGTGGCGACGTAGGGCCGCGGCTTCCCGCCGCCTGGTGACGTGCGACGAGAGCAGGGATTGCGCGTGATCAGGTCGTCGTGCACCGCGTCCGTCATCAGCTGCGACAGACGGTTGTGCAGCGCGTTCACGTAGGACGGCTGTCGGCCCTCCTTCTGCAGCCTGGCCAGCCACGACTTCACCGCGCTCGGCTTGATGGCCTGCAACGGCAAAGGCCCGAATTCCTTACGGATCCGGGCCAGGTGAACCTTCGCCTGCCGCACGGTCGACGCCCGGTTAGTGGCGTAGCCGGCCAGCCATTTGTCACACCACTCATCCACGGTGACCTTCCGCGACTTCGGGTCGACGTAGTTGCCCGTGACCAGGCTCGCCGTCTCCTCATCCAGCCACCGCTGCGCGTCGACCTTTCGGGCGAAGTGGCGGGCATGCTCCCGGCCTGTCGCGTCCCTGTACCGAGCCCGGTACTTGCCGTTCGGGCGCTTCTTAATGCTCGCCATCGGCCTCGCCTGCCTTCTTGCTCTCCGCAGCCTTGACCGCCGCGTCGTACTCCTCCCGCCGGTCTTGCAGCTCTCGCGTGATGCGCGCAGCTTCCTCTCGGGCTGCCTCCAATTCGGCTGTCGCGCTGGCATACGTCCGCTCGCACTCGTCGACCCGCTGCCGAGCCGCAGCCGCAAGGGTGCGCATGTCCGCCAGCAGGGCCGCCGCATTCGCCACGTCGATGTCATCGATCGGCACTGTGAGCAGGTCGACCATCTGTACGCCGAAGACGCGCGCGAGACCCTGCATCTCGTTCACACGGATGGGACGGTCTGCGGCCTCAGTCTTCGCCACGGTGGTCTGCCGCCATGAATGCCCCTGATCCGTCATGCGCGTGGCTAGCTCTCGCTGTGACCACCCGCGGGCAACGCGCAGGGCTGCAACGCGCCGGCCGACGACGTGTTCAGGGGAGCCGAGCGCATCCCAGGCAGAGCGCGGCTCATCTTCCGTTGGCTGCGTTTGATCCTTCACGGGGATAGACGTTACTGCTTGCTGGGGTTGACCACAACAGACCCTTGCTGTAATCCTTCCAGGGATGGCGCTCAATCCCTACGGAGGATCAAATGACGCGCAGTCTCGCCGCGCCCAGCGCAGCGGAGCCCAAGTTCCTAACTACCGATGAAGTCGCCGACCGGTACCGCACGGCCGCCAGCACGGTCCGCTACTGGCGCTACGTGGGCTACGGCCCCCGAGGGCGCAAGGTCGGCCGGCGCGTGCTCTACGACGTAGCCGAGCTCGACCGCTGGGACGCCGACCAGGCGGGAGACGCCGCGGCATGACCGACGACACAAAGAAGGGCCTGCTGGTGACAGGCCCTTCTCAGGAAGTCCTCTTTGCTGCGGGCGGCGAGAACGACCCCAGCGTAACGCGTCCGCTCGTCCTGATCACAAGGGGGCGCGTCGAATTCCTCGCCCACTGCCCCCAGTGCAAGGACTGGCACCGACACGTCCACCTCGGCACGGTCACCGGCCCCTGCGGCACGGAGTACGACCTGCAGCCCCGACGCGCAAAGGGGGCGGCATGAGCTGGCAGAACGCCCTCGACAACGCCCTGCAGGCCGCGGGCCGACACCAGTTCAGCGTCATCCCGCTGTCCCTCACCAAGCTGCCGGCCATCAAGTCCCCGCACGACAAGGGGCACAGCTGCAAGGGCGAGTGCGGCCAACTGGGGCACGGCATCCATGACGCGTCCAACGACCCCGACCGCATCCGCAGCATGTTCGCCGCAGCACCGCGCGCCACCGGCTACGGCATCGCCTGCGGCCGGCTGCCTCACCACCTGATCGGCCTCGACCTCGACCGGAAAAACGGTGTCGACGGGGTGTGGGAGCTGCGGAAGGTGGCGGCCCGCCACGGCATCGCGGTACCCAGGACCGTCATCATCCGCACCCCGTCGGGCGGCTTCCACGCCTGGTGGACCGGGCCGGCCGACGTGAAGGTGCCCAACCGGGCCGGACAGATCGCCCCCGGCATCGACGTCCGCGGCTCGGGCGGTTACCTCGTCGGACCTGGTAGCCGAAGCGTCCGCGGCGTGTACTCCCTCGCGTCCGACCCGGACGAGGTGGTGGTGTCGCCCATCCCTGAGCCGCTGCTGCGCCTGATGACCGCGGAGAAGGAACGGCCGCCGCAGAGCCCGCCGCTGTCGGCCGCCAACCGCTTCCTGACGGGCGGCAGTGGGGGCGCCGCCCTTGTGGGCCTGGTCCGCCTGGTCCTCGACGCACCGGAAGGACAGCGGAACAACCGTCTGTTCTGGTCCGCGTGCAAGGCGTTCGAGCACGCCGCAGCCGGCCGCCTCGACAAGGACGCAGCCGAACGTGCCCTCACCCGCGCAGCCGCCGAACGGGGCCTGCCCGACAAGGAAGCCGAGGCCACCATCAAATCCGCCCGCGGCAAAGTGCTGGGAGCCGCATCATGACCAACGAGCAGAAGACCACCGCCGATCTGGCAAAAGAGATCGTCGAAGACGAGGGCGTATCGACCGAGAAGGGCCGCGGCCCCTCGCAGGCATCCCAGCTCGCCGCCCTGGCGCGCGAACGGTACGACCTGTTCATGTCCGAGGACGGCCGGCCCTACGGCGTGAAAAAGGGCGGCGCCAACACCGTCTACGCACTGCGAGGAAAGGCGGGGCTGCGGTCCCACCTGGCCCGCATGTACACAGACGCCAACGGCGGCTCCGTACCCTCCCAGTCAGCCCTGGCCGACGCCATGACCGTGCTGGAAGGCGTGGCGGCCGACGCCGAGCCGCAGCAACTGCACATCCGGGTCGCGCGCCACGAGGAGCGCATCATCGTGGACCTGGCGACCCCGGAAGGGCGCTGCGTCTCCATCGGGCCGGACGGCTGGCGGCGCGAGGCATCCGCCCCGGTCCTGTTCCGCCGCTCCGGTGCCATGAAGCCGCTGCCGGAACCCATCAGCGACGGCGACGGCCTGGCCAAGCTGCAGGGCCTGCTCAACACCGACACGGAAGGCTTTCAGCTGCTGGTCGCCTGGCTGGTCGCCTGCTTCATCCCAGACCTGCCGCACCCGATCCTCACGTTCCGCGGGGAGCAGGGCACGGGCAAGTCCTACGCCGCGAAGATGGTCATCGGCATCATCGACCCGTCCGGCGCACCGAAGCGGACGGCGCCTCGCGACATCAAGGCGTGGGCCACGCAGGCGTTCAACTCCTGGGCCCTGTGCCTCGACAACGTCTCAATCATCGCCGACTGGCTATCGGACGCTCTGTGCCGGGCTGTGACCGGTGACGGCATCGTGGACCGGGCCCTGTACACCGACGACGACGTGGTGGTGCTGGAGTTCCGGCGCGTACTGGCGATGACCACGATCGACGCCGGCGCCCTCGCGGGGGACCTCGCCGAACGCCTGGTGACCATCGAGCTGCACACGATCCCGGACGCCAGGCGGCGCGAGGAAAGCGAGATGGATGAGGCATACGCCGACGCTCACGCGTCCATCCTGGCCTCGCTGTTCGACCTGCTGGCCAAGGTGCTCAAGGTGCTGCCGGATGTGGTGCTGGCAGAGCGGCCGCGCATGGCCGACTTCGCGCGCATCCTGGCCGCTGTCGACCAGGTGCAGGGCTGGAAGACGCTCGACTCGTACAAGGCCAGTGCCCGTGACGCGGTGGCCGACGTCCTCGACGGCGAGCCGTTCGCTCACGCCGTCTGCACTCTCGTCGACCGCGCCGGGGGGGAGGGGATCACGCTCACCGCCTCGGAGCTCCTGGAGCGCGTGCCCACACCGGACAAGCTGCCGAAGAAGTGGCCCAAGGACGCCACACGCGCCGGCGGGCAGCTCAAGCGCCTCGCCCCCGCTCTGCGCACCATCGGTATCGAGGTGGACGACAGCAAGCGCGGGCCGAAGCCGAAGAAGCAGCGCCTGTACCACCTGACGGCATCAGCAGAGAGAAGGTACGAGACAGCGTCCCCAGCGTCCCCCAACACCCCCCAGACCGCCCCTGACCAGGCAGAACAGGGGGGACGCTGGGAGGGGGACGCTAGCGTCCCCCCTCAGAGCAGGGGGGACGCTGGGACCGCTGAGGGGGACGCTGACCTCTTCACAGCGTCCCCCCTGCATGCAGCCCCTGACCTGCACGAATACGAGCGGGGGGACGCTGGGACCGCTGGGGACGCTGAAATGCACTCACTCTCTGCTCCGGCTGTCGGGGGCGACGTCGGTCCGTGCGTCAGGTGCCGCAAGCCCACCACCCGATACGGCCAGGGCGGCAGCCCCTGGTGCGCCGACTGCCGGGAGGCAGCGTGAGAACCCCCAGGAAACGACTCATGGGCCACTGCCCCACCTGGCAGACCGCCCACGGCGTAGCAGAGGCCACGTCATGAGCGACGACATGTTCCGGATCGCCGACGGGTTCACCGTCGCCGAGATCGAAGCCCTGTGCGCCGCCTACGGCCACACGGTCCGCATCGAGGAGCCCACGCCCGGCGTCGTCCACATCCACTTCGACGACGAGGCGGCCCTGCGCACCCTCGCCGACCACCACAAGGACGGGCCGGCCGTCGCCCACGCCGCCCTTGACCACTACTTCGCCCAGCACCCCGAAGAGGAGACACCGTGACCACCCGCAAGGAAGCCCCGCAGGAGGAGACCCCCGTGAAGTTCGCCACCAACGCCGTCGTGGCCCTCGCCCCCGTCGCCAACTACCTCACCTGGCTCGTCAACACCGGCGAGCAGCACGAGACCTGCCCCGTCGTCGCCTGGGTCGCCATCGTCACCGGCCACGACAAGAACGGCGACGCCGAAACCACCATCGAACCGGCCCTGTTCGTCCGCGACCAGGTCATGACCCTCCCCGAAATCCGCGCCACCTACGGAGCCGACAGCATCATCGTCAGGAACGGATAACACCATGAGCATCAACCAGCAGCCGTCTGCCTCCGGCAGTGAGCGCCGCCTCCCCTCCGTCGGCAACATCGAGATCGACCCGCCGGCCGAGACCGGCGAAGTCCGCAACCTCCCCCGCGGAGCCTGCGCCGCCACCTTCGCCCACGCACCGCACGCGGCCCGCAACGCCCGCACCCTGCGCCCCTGCCACCTCAAGCGCGGACACAGCGGCAAGCACGAGAACGACTCCGGCGTCAGCTGGGAAGACCGCACCACCAGCGGCGCACGCCGCACCATCCGCACCGAGAGGAGCAAGTCCGTGCCCACACCCACCAGCAGCAGCCTCCAGGCCCGCATGAAGCGCGCCGAGAAGGCCATGAACGCCCCCGCCAGCGCCACCCGTAGCACCAGCAGCGCGTACACCCGGCGGACCGTCGACGGCCCCGTACAGCAGGCCAAGCGCGCCGTAGACCTCGCCACGCCCCCGCAGTGGGGATGGTGGCCCAGTCAGCTGCGCGTCGTCCTGGAGAACCTGGAGCGCGACGGCAGCAAGCTCCTGCAGTACGCCGTCGACCACGACCAGACGCCGAGTTCCAACCGCCGGGAGACAGAGCAGCTGCGCTCTCAGCTCCACGAAGCCCGCGGCGTCCTCATGCCCGGCGTCGAGGTCAAGGTCCGGCAGGAGTTCGTCGACAGCCTGCGCAAGGCCATCCGTGCGGTAGCCAAGCCCCTCGAGGAGCAGCAGCGGGACCAGCAGCAGTGGACGGAGAGGCTGGCCGCAGGCAGGCGAGCACTCGACAACCCGGCACCGCCGGCCCCGGCACACCCCTGGTTCGCCGGCAGCAGCGTGGCCTGACGGAGCCAGTACCCGCAGCCCGGCCGAGTGCTCCTCGGCCGGGCCGCAAGGGCACATCACGGCCAGTCACTAGCCAGCCGACCGAGCGAGCGACTTCACACAACGTCAACAAGCGACGCGAAGCAAGCTCGGACAACAGGCTCGGATCACAGCCGAGGGGGAGAGTGGGTCCAAAGTTGGGGGCATAGCGGGCGACCCAAAACGCCCTTCGCTCCCTGTTTTTTGCGCGGCCTAATTCCAAGATGACCAGGTCAGCGAATTAGTGACGCTCTGTAGTCGATCGCTAATCACCCTGAACCCGTTTCGACTGCATTAGCAGCCAGGATCCGACTTGGGGCGATGATCAAGGGTGTGACGGAGCGTCACATGCCGCCGCCAGCGTTCAGAACCGAGACCAGTTGGCCGTTGTACCTGCGGACGCTGCCGTCTGCGCGTCGGTCGACGTAGGCCTGCAGGGTGGGGCCGTCCTGGACGACGAGGGTGACCGGCTGGCCGTGGGAGGAGCTGAGGGCTGCCGCAAGTTGCGCAATGGCTGACCCCATCGCGGCGGCCACCTGGCCCGCGATGTCTACAGGGGCGGCCGCAGGCCGCTGTACGGGCGCTGGGAGGGCTACAGCCTGCCGCCGTGGGGCGGGCTTCGCCGCGAGTGCCGCGCCGGCGTTGAGCGCGTTCAGGCGATCCAGGCCGATCCTCCGGGCAGACGCCGCCCGGATGACGAACTCGCCGTCGGAGAGCATCACCGGGACGCTGTCGGAGGTGCTCGTGCCCGGGCCGCGGACAAGGCCACCGCTCGCGTAGCCGAGTTGGGTGCCGTGCGAGCCTTCCCGCCGGGCCTGCAGGTGGGTGATGACCCAGGTGTGCGCGGTCTTGCCGTCGATGGAGTTCAGCTGCCTTTTGGCGCTGGCGACCTTGTTCTGCAAGTCCGTGATGTTGGCGAGGAGCTTGGCCCGCTTCTCCGGCGGCACGGTCTTGAGCTGGCCCTTGGCCGTGCTGATCTGGCTTTGCCAGTTGCTGATGTTCATCTTCAGCCGGTTCTGCTGCAGCTTGGGCAGGACCGTCTCGGAGAAGTTGTGGGTGCCCTGCTCGGCCTCTGCGAGGCCGCGGAGGAAGCCGCCTTTGAACTTGTCGAACTCGCGGTCTGCGGCCTTCAGCTTGTCGCCTATGCCGGGGATCCAGCCGAACGAGGCGGCCGCCCCGGAGACGATGACGTCCAGGCTGTACAGGATGTTGGTGGCCATGCTCCGGAAGGCGCCCATGAGCTCCGGCAGGTAGGTGACGCCGGTTTCCACCAGGTCGAGAATGCCGTTCGCGCCTATGCGCGCCGCTTCCTGGATGGCGCCCTTGTTCCGCTCGACCGCCTCGGAGAGCCGCTGGAACGGGCCCTTCATCTCGTCGACCTTGCTGCCTGCGGGGATCAGGGACCCGAGGATCGCGCCGGCGGTGTCTTTGATGGTGGGCAGCAGGATGGCGAACAGCTGCGTGGTCGCCTGCACGCCGTATGCCAGATCCTTGAAGATGGGGGCAAGGAACCTGAGCGCTCCGCCTAGCGTGTCAAGGACTGCCGTAGCCCGCTGACCTGCGGAAATAGCGAGCTCGCCGAGGATGGGTCCGAAGGTGCGGGCGGCTTCACCGGCGAACCGGCCGAGGGCGGGCAGGACCGTGTTGAGCATCTGGAAGAAACCGTCCAGGAACTTGGCCGTACCGCCTATGCCCGTCTCCAGGCCCTGGAACATGCCGACCAGGCCTTTGCCCAGCAGGTCCCGGATACCGCCGGACAGCGCTTTGAGGGTGGGTCCGCTGGCCGCGCCGAACGACAGGAAGCCGCGGGCAAGTCCACCGAGGCCGCTGGTCAGATCCTTGACGAACACGCCGCCCAGCTTGAGGACGGTGCTGAAGTCCTTCTGAAAGCCGCTGTCCTTCATGAGCCGGCCGGCCCCGGCCGCGGCGTCCCCGAAGCCCTTGCCCATGACGGTCATCGCGGAGCCGAGCATCTTCACCAGCGGCCCGCTGTCCTTCAGGGCCTTGGTGAAGCCGGGCAGCATCACCTTCTGAATGTCCTTGCCGATCTCCCCGAACCGGCCTTTCAGCCCGACGAGTTCTTTGGTGAACGAGCGCGCCTCGGGGCTGAGTTTCTTCAGCGCTTCCTTGTACTTCTTCTTGTCCTCGCTCGCGAGGGCCGCAGCCTCACCGACGCCCTTGAATCCCAGCTTCAGGGTGCCCATGGCGACACCGGCGCCTGCGGCCATGGGAACGATCGCGCCCAGCGCGGGCAGCAGGGAGAGCCCGGCGATGCCGGCCACGCCCTTCATGGCGCCGCCGAGCCCGCCACCGCCCGTGTCCATGCTGGCCGCTGCTCGGCCCGCGGAGCTGGCGACGTTGTTGAGGGCGTCGGGCAGACCGCGGGTGTCCCCCGCGAGGGCACGCGCCGCCTGCGCCGCCGTCAGGTACCTGCCGCGCAAGTCCCGTAGCCGGCCGTTTGCGTCGACTGTGAACCTGCGTACCGCGTTGGCGCTCTGGTTGGCGCCTGCCGTGACGCCGCGGCCCATCAGCCCGGCATTGGTCGCCAGACGCCGCACGGCGATACTGGAGTTCGTCACCGCGGCGTCGATGCGGCGGTGCAGCCGGTTCGCACTGTCGCCTGCAGTGTTGAGTACGCGGGAGAGCCGGTCGTCGCCGTCGAGGACGAACCGCAGCCGGTTGTTGTCAGCCATCGCTCGCCGCCTCCTCTGTCAGGGCCAGCTGGTTGTCGATCCAGGCGACGAAGTCGTCGAACTCGTCAATCGTCAGCTCGTCGACGTCACGCGGGGTCAGGTGCAGGTAGTGGGCCATGAGCGGCAGGTAGGTCAGCCGCTGCTCGGCGAAGGACTGGTGCCGCTCGCCTCTTTTGGGCCGGGGTTGGCGGCTTCCGCGATGACCTGCGTGGCGTGGTCCTGGTCGAGCGCGGCGTCTTGCAGCTCGGCCATGGCGGCTTCGAGCGCCTCGGGTTCGTCTCGGTAGGCCTCGGTGAGGAATTCGGCGTACCGCTCGACTTCGCGTGGGTCGAGCCGTACTCCGAGCTGGTCCTCGAAGGGGTCGAACTCGCCGTACTTCAGGCCCGGCTGGTCGCGCTTGAGCAGGACCCACGCCACGGCGCGGATGGCGGTGACGTTGCCGTCCTTCAGGCCCTGCCTGACGTCGGGCCAGACCAGGTCTGCGGTGCGTTCGACGATCTGAATTTCGCTGGTGCGCAGGCGGCCGGCGTCGAGCTGCTGCTCCTCGCCGCCTTCCGGCGTGTAGGTGATGATCAACGGGGCTCCTCGTTGAATAGGTCTATGCAGTAGTGCACTATCAGAATAGTGCTATGCACTCATGTCGGGACAGCCTCACAGGGCTCACAGTTGGGACTGGCCCCGGACATGCAGGAAGCCCCCGCAGAGCGTCCCTGCGGGGGCTTCCTGGTGTGCTACTTGGTGCCTGCGGCCCTGGTGCGCGTCCAGGCGTTCCAGGCGCGGCGTCCGATGCGGAGCCGCAGACGCCGGCCGCGGCAGCGCGGGCACGTCTTGGTGGTCTTGAAGCGCTTCACTTTCCCGCTGCCCTCGCACTTGCGGCAGGTGCCGAACGGCTTCAGGGCACACAACGCTGCGTAGTACAGGGCGGCGGCGAGGATCAGTCCGCTAGTGGCGACCATGGCTGTCTCAACTCCCCTTCTGGGGCCGGATACGGGTTCTAGGCGGGCCGTGTGCTAGACGCTAGGTGCCTGCTCACGGCCCGGATTGGGTGCTAGCGGGCCTGCTAGACCTAGCAGGAGCGGGTGCTAGGTCTAGCGGCTCTGCGCGGCTCAGCCGGCGACCCTGTCGGCGTCACGGCGGGTGATGGCCGCGGCGACCTCGGCCCGGGTGATGCCGCGCCGGTTGGCGCCTTCACCGTCGTCGGTCTGGCCCCACACCTGGCCGGTCTTGATGCCCCACGGCTTCAGTGCCGTGGTGACGTTCTCGCCCTTCCAGCCGCCGTACACGTCCGGCCGCAGCTCGGCCAGACGCTGCGCGATCCGCTCGCACCACACGGCCTTCTCGTCCGCGGGCAGCACCTTCAGCACGTCGCCGAGGACGTCCATGCCGGCGGTCTCGGCGGGGCCCTGGCCGATGGCGTGGCCGGTGACGTTGCCGTACTCCTCGCGCAGCTGCCGGGCGCGGGCCGCGACTTGCTCGGCCGCCGGGGCGTCGACGAACGCCGAGGCGACGATGCGCGGGTCGTCGCCCTCGCCGGACATCCAGCAGATACCGCGGTCGGACCGGCTGAACATGGTGGCCCGGATGCCGGCCTTGTAGGCGCCGGTGCCGAGAACCATGTCATTGGCGGTGTGGCCCATGACCTTCAGGCAGAACCGCAGGACCGCGTTGGCGGAGATGCCCGGCGGCAGGGACTTCGCGTCGGGGCGCTGCGTGCCGAACATGGCCACGATGCCGAGGGCCGGGCCGCGTTTGACCAGGTCAGTGCAGATGGACTCGATCTCGGCCCCGTACTTCTCGTCCTCGAACGGCACCTGGCACTCGTCGAACCCGGCGACGATCGGGTGCAGCCCGTACCGCTTGTCGTTGGCCAGGGCGCTGGTCACCTTCGACTCCGGGCAGATGCTGCTCGGCAGCGACTTGATGACCTTGGCCCGGCGCCGCAGCTCGGCCTTCAATTCACGCAGGGCCTGCACGACGTACTCGATGTCCTCGGGGTCCTCGCCCGCCCTGTACCGGTGGCACACCGGCTCGAGGGCCTTGAAGTCGCCGGTGCCCTTGAAGTCGAAGGCGTGCAGCTCGGCCCGCGGATCGAGGGCGGCGATGAGCAGCAGCAGCCGCATCAGGAAGGTTTTCCCCATCCTGGGGATGGAGCCGACGACGACCGAGGCGAACATCAGGGTGACGGCCATCTCGCGCATGCGCTGGTCGTTGCCGAACACGACCGGCCGGAACAGGTCCACGCTGCCATCCTTCAGCAGCGGCCACGCCGGTTTGCTCGTCTCATTCATCGGCCTGTCCCCGACCCACAGGATCAGCCGGCCCTCATGCTCGTCGGGGTCCGGCGCCGGCCAGACGCAGCCGAGCTTGCGGCGCAGGCCCGACGCGAGCGGCTTGCGGGCTTCCATGATGTCCTCGGGCGTCACGCCATACGGCAGGTCCAGGTCGGCCCGGTACCCGGGCCCGTCGCGCACGATCTCCGAGGTGAAGCGCATCCCGTTCATGTCGCCGCCCTTCTTTACCGCGGCGGAGATGCGGGCGTTGCCGATGGCGTCCAGGCCGCGCAGCACGATGGAGCCGGTCAGCTTCTGCACCTCGGTCTTCAGCACCGCCGGGCCGATCACGGGCGCGTCCTTCTCCTGCCCGGCCACACCGAGCAGCAGCACGCCGCCGACCGCGAACGCATACAGGAAGGCCGGGGCGACGACGTACAGCCACAGGCTGAAGCCGAGGCCGAACACGGCGGCCACCAGGGTGACCAGGCCGCGCAGGCGTACCCGGCCGGCCCGCAGCTTCGCCAGCCGCATGTACTCCTCGATGTCCTCGCCGCGGACGGCAGCATCACGCAGCGGCGCGGCCTCGCGGTCCCACACCCACCGGCCGGTCGTGGCGATGAACCTGCATGCCCCGCGCGGCGCCATCCCGGTCAGCCGGGAGGCGTACAGCGGCAGGCGTACCCCGTGGAACAGGGCGGCGTACCCAACGTTCGCACCCGAGTGCCGGGCAGTGGCCAGGAAGTCGGCCCTGTTGCGCATCCAGCCGGCGACGATCGGGCGCCGCTTCTCGCTGGTCACCCCGGGCGCGGGCAGCTGCGGGTTGTCGACCGGTAGGCGCTGCTCCTGGTCGCCGTCGTGGGCGTCCTCGAGTCGGCCGGTCGGCGGCTGCCTGTACATGGGCACGGTCGGCGGCGCGGCTACCGGAGCGCCGTTGACCGGGCGAATCGTGGTGTCCGTCATGATGAAGATTCCTGTCTCTCGCTGAGGGATCGGGAGGCCCGGGGCGGCCGACTTGCTTGCCGGCTGACGGCCGCCCCGTGGCGTTACTTGGTCTTCTTGGCGCGCTTGCGGGCGCCGTCGAGGATGCGGTCGACCTTCTTCTCGAGGTCGCCCATGTAGACGGTCTCGCTGGCCACGGAGCGCTTGCACATGCGGGCCGCGAGCCAGGCGATACGGGCCTTCTCGGCCGCGGTCAGCGGCGAGTCCTGTGCCATCACTTGCCGCCCTTCTGCATGTCCTGCCAGACGGAACGCAGCACCAGCAGGCATACGGTCAGGGCGACCGCGGAGATAGCCACGGCGACCGCGGACACGGCCAGGGAGACCATGAAGATGGACCCGCCGATGCCGATGCCGACCCACTTCGCCGTACCGCCCGAGGACTGCTGTACGGGCGCAGGTGTCTGGTTTCCGGACACCTGCTGGGTGAGCTGCTGGGCCTGGAGGATCGCGGCAATGAGCGCCAGCTGCTCACTGTTCGCTGCCGCGTCGACCGCCTCGCGGGCGGCCTTCTCGATGTCGCTCATGACCGCTCACCCGCAAGCTCGCGGCGCAGGTCGGTCGCCTCCCGGCGGGAGATTCCGAACTCGTCCTGCAGCATCTTGATGGTCGCCCCGCGACCGCTCGTGCTTACCACCTGCTGGTGATAGGTGCGGGCCCGTCGCCGCAGCTCAGCCGGGGTGATGGTGACCACCTCGGTGACCACCTGCCGGGGGGTCTCAGCCGGTACAGCAGCGGTCACCTTGCTGGCCTTGTCGATGGTCAGGAAGTCGTCCCACACCGGGCCCGCAGCGGGCAGCTCGATGACCGGCTGAGGTGGTGAACAATTGACCACCTCAGCGGCAGGTGACTCAAATTGAGTCACGTCCTCGTCGGCCCGCTCAACGGTCACCGGGGCGGTCACCGGGGGCTGCTCGGCGTGACCGGCGATGGCCTGGTGGATCTGCCGCATCAGCGCACCGAACGCCAGCAGCGCGGCCGTGGGCGGCACGGCGGCCACCACGTAGTCGAGCGGGTCAGCAGCCGAGCCGACTCCCGCCACGTTCAGCGCGATCGAGCCGCCCGAGCCGACGACGGTCAGGCCGATCGCCCACAGGTCGACACGGCGGGCCAGTGCCGAGCGCAGCATCAGCAGCTCACCCGCGACGATGAACAGGTCCAGGGTGGCCGGCCATGCCCACGCCCGCACCGGGGCCTGCTCCAGGCCGTGCCCGAGGGCAACCTCAGCCAGGTGCGCATACGACAGCCAGAACGCCGCAACGGTCAGCGCAATGATGACCAGCCCGGCCGCGATGGCCAGCGCACGCGACGGGTCGAAGTTCTTCATCGGCCGCTCTCCTTGTCGAAAGCGGCGAGCAGGTCGCGGAGGACGCAGTCGAGGCCGGTGGCGGCGCGGATCATCTCGTCCCGGTCGTGGATGTTCGCCTGCGCCTTCTCGTCGAGGACCTTGCGGGCTCGTTCGATGGCCCGGGGCAGCGTCAGGACGACCGGGTGCCCGTCCCTCTCCGGGTCGTACAGCGGGTTGTAGGACGTGCCCATCACTCGCCCACCTCTCCGAGGGCTACGCGCGCAGCCAGGTGCGCGGCCAAGTTGACGCCGTGCCTGTCGCCCAGCCGGTTGGCGGCGAGCAGGTCGGCAAGGATCACGTGAATCGGGGGAAGCCGCCGGGGCGACCGAGGAGGCCGCGGTTAACGCGGCCTCCTCGGTCGGCCGGCGCACCAGGGCGACGCTCACCGGGGCGCTCCGTCCAGCTGCAGGAACGGGAGCTCGCGGGCCAGGTGGCGCAGCACCGAGGCGTGCTCGACCAGGGCGGCGGCCACCAGGTCGAGGCCGGCCGCGTCAAACGCGTAATGCTGGTCGAGCTCGACCTCCACCAGCGTCCGCGTGTCGTCGTCGAACGGCCGCTGTACGAGCGAGGCCGCAGCAGTACCCGCGCGGCCGCCCGGTACGGGAACCGAGGCCGGCAGGTCCGCGCCGTAGTGGACGATGGCCGACCGCTCCCATCCCGCCGGGTGCTCACCGCGGCACCACTCGGGCTCGGGGATCGTGACCGGCCCGTGGTCGATGGTCTGCACCGTGACGGTGCGGGGCGTCTTCACGCCCGCGCCTTGTACTCGGCCCGGATGCGGAGCAGCTCGGCGTGCGCGGCGCGCATCGTGGTCACCCGCTCCTCGAGCGCGTCTATGACCGCCTCGAACGAGTCCGGGTCCAGGTCTTCGATCCACGCGTCTTCCATCACCTCGACGCAGGCGTGCGGCAGGCGCTGGCTCAGCTTCCGGTCGAACGGCCGCGTGTTCAGGGTCCAGCCCAGGACCCGAACCTCCTCGGCCTCGCCCGAGTCGTTGACCGGGAGGAACACGGACCGGCTGGTGGCCTGGCACCAGATGTCGTCCGGGTGCGTCGGCGTCTCGATGTCGGTGCTGTGGTCCATGACGCAGCCCTGCATGCAGGTGACCGTCACCAGCTTGCCGTCGACGTTGCTGATGAACGACCAGGTGCGCGGCTTCTCGGTGTCCGGGTGCTGCCTCGCCTGCGTCTGCGGGGACGGCTGCGACGGGATGCCGAGCAGCGGCTGCTTGACGAAGGTCGGTACGGTGTTGGACATGGTTCGGTCCCTCTCATCAGGGTCGATACCTAGGCCTCGGCTCGGTGTGCAACCACCGGCCGGGGCCGTTCCGCGTTCTGCGGTGGCTTGACCCCACCGTAGGGAACATCGTGTTCCATTGTCAACGCGTAGGGCCTGGGCTTTTTGGTGGATCATCGGTAACGTCATGTTCCATGAAACTGGATGGAACACTATGTGCCATGGATAAGCGATCCCTGGAGCACCTGGCCCGACGGTTCAGAGAGTCCGAGGTCAGGACCGAGATCCTGCGACAGGAGCTGGCCGCGGCGATCCGGCAGGCAGACGGCGACGACGTCCCGCAGAAGGACATCTGTGAGGCGACCGGGTACACCCGCCAGCAGGTGCGGCGCATCGTCAAGGCTGAGGCTGCAGACAGTGACGGACCCCAGTCCGCAGACAGTCCGCAGGACAGTCGATAACGACCGTCGCCACCCATCGCCGACCAACGCTAAAACATGCAGGTCAACGCGCTACAGCCCTCCCGTAGCAGGTGACGGAAGGGCTGTACGAGTTCGAGCTGTACTTCGACATCTAGGAACGCCCCGGGCCCAGCGGGATTCCGCTCGCCCGGACCGTCTCGTCGGCCGTCGGCCGTGCTCTTCCCTCACCGGAAAGCACGGCCGGCGGCCGTTTCCGCGACTCGAGGCCTGGAGTCGCGGATCAGTCAGAGCTGCGCGGCATCAAGCGGGCGGGGCATCGACGGCGGTGTTCTGACCGGCAACGATCTTCCAGCCGTCCACCTGCTCGGCGATCACGCAGAGCTCCGTCCCCCACGGGGCCCTCGACGTGGTCGCCAACGCTGTTCGGTGGGCGTTGGCGCCACGTTCCCAGCGATCACATTGCCCTCCACCACGCCGGTCCACCGCGGCCCGAGTCTCCGTCGAAATGGCTCCCAGGTGCGCTTCCGGCCCGGAATGCGGGTCCTGCCCACGGACGGCGGCCACCCCGCGATGGAAGTCTCGTTCCAGGCGGCGGGAACCCTGCTGGACACCGCGGTCAAGGACATGGGGACGTACGAGTCGTTCATGCGGTCCGACGGCACGCTCTTCGGGGACGGCCAGGGGATCGTCATGGCCCAGGACGGAGACACCGTCGCCTGGCACGGTCAGGGCGTCGGGCACTTCACCGACGCCGGCGGAGTGAGCTGGCGCGGTGCCATCTACTACGAGACCGCAGCCGCCAAGTTCGCCAGGCTCGCAGGGACGGCCGCCGTGTTCGAGTACGACACCGACGAAGCAGGAAAGGTCACGTCCAAGATCTACGAGTGGAAGTAGCCCGCGCGTCCGCGGCCTCCGGTCCGATGCCTGGACCGAAGGCCGGATGCTGCGGCCGCTCCGACGACGGCGAGCCGCCGCGGCCACGAGACCTGCCTACGCCCGCGCCTACCGATCAGTCGGCGTACCGGCCCAGGACGTGCCCCATGGCGGCCAGTACGGACGGCTCGACCCGGTAGTACACCCACGTCCCGCGGCGCTCGGAGCTGAGCAGGCCCGCCTCGCGGAGCTTCTTCAGGTGGTGCGACACCGTCGGCTGGGAGACGCCGACGTCCGAGATGTCACAGACGCACGCCTCGCCTCCCTCGTGGGAGGCGACAGCCGAGAACAGGCGCAGCCGCACAGGATCGCCGAGCGCCTTGAACATCGCGGCGGTCCGCTCGGCCTCCTCGGCCGTCAGGGGTCGCTCGGTCAGCGGCGGGCAGCACGGGGACACCTCGGGTTCGAGCAGCGGCAGCACCGGGTTGTTCGACATACGTCTATGTTGACATAGGTCTAATCGGACGGGACCGAGGAGCGCCTGCTCGCCCGCGCTGTGATCTACGCCTCCGGCACCTGGTGCAGCCCCAATCCCAATGGGCGGGGCGGCGACGGTCTGCCCGCGCCTCCCTCGCCGACCTCGCCGGGGACGGCCCGGGCGGCACGCGGTGGGAACAGCCTGCCGCGGGTACGGCGTGAAGCGACGTGGAACAACACCGGGGTCGCGGCGGGGCGTTCGGTGGGGCGTTCAGAGGGGAGACACACCCGCCCAGAGGGGAGACACACCCGCCGCGTCACGCCAGAGTCGGTATGACGTCACGGACCTTGGCGGCGATACCGGCGGGCAGCGGCGCGTAGTGGATCTCGGACAGTGCCTGCTGGCCCTCCGTGCTCGCCGTATACGCGAGGAAGGACTTCAGGGCCGGGAGTGTCTCGGGCTTGTTCCCCCGGTTGCAGACGATTTCGTACGTGACCAGGACGATCGGGTAGGCGCCCTCGGCCTTGGTCGCGTAGTCGAGCTTCAGCGCCAGGTCCCCGTCGGTACCGACCACCTCGGCCGATCCGATGCCGGCCGATGCGGTCTGTACGGTGGCGGCCACCGGTTCGGCGGCGCCCGTGTCGATCCGGACGGTACTGATGTCGCGAGCGGCGGCGAAGGAAAGCTCGACGTAGCCGATTGCGCCGTCGTTGCCCTCCACCTCCGACGCGACTCCGTCCGAACCGCTTGCGGCCTGGCCGCCCTTGCCCTGCCAGGTCTTCTCCTTCGGGTACGGCCACTGCTCCGGCGCCGCACCTGCCAGATAGGCGTTGAGGTTCTGCGTCGTACCGGAGTCGTCCGAGCGGTGCACAGCATGGATGGGAAGGGCGGGCAGCGCGGCGCCCGGGTTGAGCTCCTTGATCGCCGGGTCGTCCCAGCGGGTGATCTCCGAGTCGAAGATCCTTGCCAGCGTCGGAGCGTCGAGTACCAGGTCGTCCACACCGGAGAGGTGGTAACCGATCGCGATGGTGCCCCCGACCATCGGCAGGTCGATGGCACGGCCGCCCGGGCAGACCCGCTTGGACTGGTCGGCCTGGCTCGGCTTCAGCGCACTGTCGGAACCGCCGAACGCCGTTTCGCCCAACAGGAACTGGGCTACGCCCGCCCCGGAGCCCTGGCCCCAGTACGCGATCCGGACGCCCTTGCAAGCCCGTTCGTACTGCTTGATCCACTGCTTCATCGCGTTCTGCTGAGCGGTGGAACCCGAACCGAGCACTTTGCCCTGGGGGGCGCAGTCGATGGCTGAGGCGACGGGCTGCCTGCCCTGGGCGTCACTGTCCGCCGCAGGACCCTCGTCGGCCAACCCGCACGAGGTGAGGAGCAGCATGGCTGCCGTCGCGATCACACCCGACACACGCGAGGCCGGCAAACGGGACCTGTTACTGCGTCGAAGCTGCACCGTCGAGTCTTCCTTCTGAGCGCCTGCGGAGTCGGCCGGCCACAACACCCGGTCCGGGCACAGATACTGGCCGAGCCGGGCACGGTCCCGGCAAACTGCAGACGAACAACAGGCGACGTGCTGCCTCTGTGTGACCCACCGTTCACTGTGGCCCGCCGACCGGCGTACGGGGGCGGGCCACAGCGATGCTCAGCGGCCGTACCGGATCAGGGCACGGACCATCGCGCAGGTGAGGTCGGACGGCGGGTGGATCCCGATCCCGGCCGCCGTGCTCCGGATCTTGCGGTTCGGTGCCATGTCCGGGTGGTAGACGCCGGTGTCGAGCAGGGCTATCGCCAGCCGCATGGCCTTGAGGCGGCGGTTGTGGGTTTCGTACCACGCGCGCGGCCGTCCGGCCGGCAGTGGCTTCTTCTGCGGGGCGTGCGGGGGCTGGTGCTGGGGTTTCGTCGCGAGTGCGGCAGCGGCCATCGGCAGCCTCCTGGGGAGCGGTGTCGGACTCTGTCGAACTACCTCGATTCTACTGCCCGGCACTGACAAAAGCCGCTGGCCAGAGGGCACTTCACGACTGCCCGAGCGGTGTTGGCGGTATCGTGCGGCCGCATGGAGATCTGGATCAATCCCGCGTGTTCCAAGTGCCGCAGCGCCGTTCATCTGCTTGATGCGGAGGGGGCCGAATACACCGTCCGCCGCTACCTCGAAGACGTGCCGTCCGAGGACGAGATCCGAGCGGTGCTCGACCGGCTCGGACTCGAACCCTGGGACATCACCCGGACCCAGGAGCCGGCCGCGAAGGAGCTCGGCCTGTGGGACTGGCCGCGCGAGGCCGACGCGCGAGACCGCTGGATCGCGGCGCTGTCGGCGCACCCGAAGCTGATCCAGCGGCCCATCATCACGGCGGACGACGGCAGCGCGGTGGTGGGGCGTACGGAGGAGGCGGTACGGGACGCGCTTTCGCGCTGAGGTGCCGACGGAACGCGCCACGGGCGGCCCGAGTTGCGGCGCGCTCCGGCGGAGTACCTGCGCGCGCCCGGGGTGTGCGAACGGATCCGGGGCCGCCCTGCCCAAGAAGGTGCGGACGGTCTGCTGACGCGGCATCCGGCGGCCATGTCGGCGGTGCGCGACGGGCTGGTGAGGTGTGCGGCGTCGCGCGACCACGCCTTCACCGAAGCCCTGGATGTACTCGGCCGGATCCCGGCGCCAGTGAACCCCGGTAAGTGGTAACGAAGTTATTTCAGTGACGGTTGAGACGAACGGGATTCCTACTCGTACGTAACGGCACACGGATCGAAGCCGGCCGGGGTTCATGGGCCGGGGACAGGGAGTCACGCGTGTCGCGTAAGAAGACCCTCAGCCGCAAGAAGAAGGTCGTACTGCTGATCAGCGCCGCGGCGCTGGCCGGCGGAACAGCGATTGTCATGACCGGGACAAGTCAGGCCTCGGTGGCTTGCGACGGCCTGGCCACGGCACTGCGCAACAACGAGAGCTTCATCGCCGGACAGCGCGCCAACCCGGACGCCCTGTCGGACGCCAGGATCGCCAACCGGCAGGACGTCATCGCGGAGATCAAGCGCAAGCAGGCTGCCTCCGGATGCGAGGTCGGCGAGGGCGGCGGCGAGGCCGCACCTGCACCGGAGCAGCCGCCGGCGCAGCAGCCCGCGAACCCGGGTGAGGCGGCACCGCCGGCCGAGGCCGCCCCGCCCGCCGAGGCCGCCCCGCCCGCCGAGGCGGCTCCGTCCGCCGGGGGGAACGCGGGCGGAGCTGCCGGCGAAGTCGTCTGCGCGGGATCGACCGTCACGCTCTCCGGCGAGGGCGGCGCGCCCGCCGCGTCCAGCAACCAGTTCCCCGTGGGCACCACACTGAAGGTCACCAACCTGGACAACAACAAGTCCACAACGGTACAGGTCACTTCGGTCTCCGGAAGCTGCGCGCTGCTGAACAACGCGGCCTTCGAGCAGGTCCGCGAGCCGGGCAAGTTCCTGATCCGCAAGGCACGGATCGAGCGGGTCGGCTAGGCCGAGGTCCGGGCACCGGGCCGGATCGGCGTGTGCGAGGCCGGACAGGGCGTTCAGGAGCAGTCGAAGCGGTACGCGATCGGCCTTCGGGGACAGTGCGGGCAGACGAACATGTAGATCCCGCCCATGTCCCCGAGCATCAGGCCGGGCGCGCACTGCAGGCTCATCCGCTCCTCGTACGGAAGATCGAGGACCGTCCCGGACGCGGGGCGGTCCTCCTCCGGCAGCCAGGTCCGCCAGCCCACGCCGTCGAACTCGACGCTCCCGACGGTCAGCAGATGGTCCATGCTCCGGCCGCACTGCGCACAGTCCGGCCAGTCGGGGCCCTGCGTCCAGCTCGGATAGCCGCCGGTCTTGATGCCGTCGGCCACGGCGAGGTGCGAGTCGTACTTCAGGCCCGTCTGCCGCTCGAGTTCGTCGAAGCGCTCGCGCAGCGCCTCCCACAGCGGCTCCGGCAGGTCCCGGCTCGGGTACTCCACGATCCGCTCGGGGTGCAGTACGCACGGGTCGGGCACATGGTCGTCAGGGGCACCGGCGGGCAGCGGCGGACCGCTCAGTATCGGCCCGTCGTACGTCGAGGCGCGCCAGTGCAGCCGCGGCTCGGGGGCGTAGTGCGGCTCGTGCTCGAACGGGCACCACAGGACCTGCAGGACGTCACAGTCCGACGGGAACGGCACGTCCAGCACGCCTGGTATGTCCGCCGCGTACAGCTGCAGTACCGGCACGAGCGGGACGGCGCCGTCCGCCGGGACGTCGAAGGCGACCGGCAGATGCTCCGACACGCAGTACGGCCAGGGCTCCCCGGCCGGCCACAGCAGCGGTCCGCCCACCGAACTGTCCCGCACGCCGGGGGAACCGGCCCGCGGGTGCAGCCGTACCGCCTCGCGGCGGTAGGGCACGACCTCGGGGAAGAGCGCCTCCACGTCGACCGGGCGTGGTGGTGTGGTGCGCGTCATCGGGCCCTCCGGCGGGTCTCGCGGTTCTGATCGAAGACTAACCGCGGACGCCGACAGCCCTCCTGGCCGGTCGCCGGCTCAGCGCCGGCCGCGGCTGTGCCGCGCCGGCGCATCTCTTCCCGGCCTTCGCCCGCACCTGAGCCCGCGCCTTCAACTCCGCCTACCCCTGCGCCTTCATCTCCGCTTCCGCTTCCGCCAGGATCTCCGTGACCCGCAGTCCGAAACGGAGATCGCAGGGATGCGGCACACCCGTGCGGACCGATTCCAGAAGGGCGTCGACCGCGCGGCCGAAGGCTCCGGGTACGTCGCTCCACTCCGGCAGCACCGCCACCCCCCGCTCACCCCGGAGCTCGATGCCCACGCCGGTCGCCCGGACCGGTGCGCCCAGCCCCAACGTCGCGGTGCTGGACGCGCCCGAGGCATGCCGCAGTACGAGATGGGCGGTGTCGGCCGGCCCGCCCGCGGCCGTCACCCTCGTCACGTCGCCGAGCACCGGCATGAGTACGGACAACACGTGCGGGCCGACGTCCCACAGCCCGCCCCTTTCCCGGCGCCACGGCGAGTCGGCGTACGGGCTGGTCGTGCCGGGCGAGTAGAGCGCGCCGAGCCACTGCGCGCGTGCGGTGAACCAGCCCTCCGCCGCAGCCTGTTCCGCGATCCAGCCCGCCGAGGGCGTGGCGAAGCGCAGAGTGAAGAAGACGACCGAGGCCACGGCTGCCCGATCCGCTGTGTCGGCGGCCTCGCGGGCCCCCGCCACCGTTGTCGCGACCGGTTTGTCCAGCAGCAGATGACACCCGGCGGCGGCCGCGGGTACGGCCATTGCCGTCTGTACGTCCGGCGGCAGCGCGAACGCCACGGCGTCGCAGTCGGCGAACAGGGCGTCGGCGCTTTCGTACACCTTCACGCCGTACGTCCGGGCGAGCGCACCCGCAGCCTCGGGGCGACGGCCCCACACGCCCGTGAAGTGAACCGCCGGGTGGGCGGCGAGGGCGGGCGCGTGGGTGCGGGCTGCCCACGGGCCGGTGCCGAGGAGCCCGATGCGCAGAGGGTTCGTATCGTACGAAGTCATCACCCACCCAGTCTGCCTCGGCCGAAACCTCGGTAACACGGGGTTCACATTCGGGCAACGGACGGGAAATCGCGTGTTGGCACGCTGCACCGCAGCACCCGCAATGACTGCGCCCGAAGCGACGCACTAAGGATGAAGCCCGTGACCTTCAAGGCTGAGTACATCTGGATCGACGGCACCGAGCCGACGGCGAAGCTTCGCTCGAAGACGAAGATACTGGCCGTCGGCGCCGAGCTCCCCATCTGGGGCTTCGACGGGTCCAGCACGAACCAGGCCGAGGGTCACGCCTCCGACCGCGTACTGAAGCCGGTCTTCTCCTGTCCGGACCCGATCCGCGGCGGTGACAACGTCCTCGTGCTGTGCGAGGTCCTGAACATCGACATGACGCCGCACGAGTCCAACACGCGCGCGCTGCTCCGTCCGGTCGCCGAGCAGTTCGCGGCCCAGGAGCCGGTCTTCGGCATCGAGCAGGAGTACACCTTCTTCGACGGCACCCGCCCGCTCGGCTTCCCGGTCAACGGCTTCCCGGCCGCGCAGGGTGGCTACTACTGCGGTGTCGGCTCGGACGAGATCTTCGGCCGCGAGATCGTCGAGAAGCACCTCGACCACTGCCTCGAGGCGGGTCTGGGCATTTCCGGCATCAACGCGGAGGTCATGCCCGGCCAGTGGGAGTTCCAGGTCGGCCCGCTGGCTCCGCTGGAGGTCGCGGACCAGCTGTGGATCGCGCGCTGGCTGCTCTACCGCACCGCCGAGGACTTCAACGTGTCGGCGACGCTCGACCCGAAGCCGGTGAAGGGCGACTGGAACGGCGCGGGCGCGCACACCAACTTCTCCACGAAGGCGATGCGCGAGGGCTACGGCGCGATCATCACCGCGTGCGAGTCGCTGGGCGAGGGCTCCAAGCCGCTGGACCACGTCAAGAACTACGGCGCGGGCATCGATGACCGGCTGACGGGCCTGCACGAGACCGCCCCGTGGAACGAGTACAGCTACGGTGTCTCGGACCGCGGCGCCTCGGTCCGTATCCCGTGGCAGGTCGAGCAGGACGGCAAGGGCTACATCGAGGATCGCCGCCCGAACGCGAACGTCGACCCGTACGTGGTCACGCGGCTGATCGTCGACACCTGCTGCAGCGCCCTGGAGAAGGCCGACCAGGTCTGATCCGGATTTGAGGCAACTCGGGGCGGGCGCCCACCGGTCACGGTGGGCGCCCGCCCCGTTGTCAGTGCCGGCAGAGTGGAACGGATCGCCGGACGCCGCGACAACGGTCATCGGGCTGGAGTGGTGCAAACGGCCGTCGGGTTGAGGCGGTGGCTCCGTCCGGCCGGGGCGCCAAGGTTCCGTATCGGCCTGTGAGAGGGCTCTGCTGCGGCAGCGTTACATCTGCTTCAATAGGGTCATGGCCAGCTACCAGCACATCGCGACAGGTCGCAGCGACCTCGAGCCGTTCTGGCCTTCCCGTCAGCATCACGATTTCGACCGGGTGTGTTGCCGCGCGACGACTGCGCCGGCCCTCTAACACCTCACCGGTCTTCGGCCAGCGCGCATGACGTACGTCTCCTGTCGACGACTCTCCGCGTGAAAGAGCTGACCTCTCATGGCGAACACCCGTTCCTTCTCCGCTGCGACCGCCACCCCCGGCGCTCCGCCCGTCAACCAGAACCGCCACCGACTGCGTGCCGTCGACCGCGACGAGGTGATCCATGTCGCGGACTTCCTGCCGCCGGGTGCCACCTGGCTGCCGGCGCCGCAGCACTCCGTTCCCAGCCTCCCGGGCCGGCCGCCCATGATCGGGTACCTGGTGCTCGTACCGGCCGATCAGCACCCGCCGTCGCTCGTCGCGTCCGCCCCCGCCGTGGAGGCGGTCACGACCGGTGACGATCGCGTACGGATCGACCCGGCCCAGCGCACCGCCGAGGTCGACGGGCAGGTGCTGGACCTGACGTACCTCGAATTCGAGCTCCTCGCCCACCTGGTGGCGCACCCTCAGCGGGTGCACAGCCGCGACCAGCTGGTGACCACCGTGTGGGGTTACGGGCACGTGGGAGACGGCCGCACCGTCGACGTCCACATCGCCCGGCTGCGCCGCAAGCTGGGTGCCGAGCACCGGGGCACGATTCAGACCGTGCGGCGCGTCGGCTACAAGTACACGCCCTGACCCGGCCCCGGCTCAGCGGATCCCACCATATTTCGCGTCACTCGACCACAGGGCCCCCGGAACACGCGTCCCGGGGGCCTCGTCGTGCGCGCGGTCAGGCCGCTTCGCCGGCCCGGCTGCGGGCGACCAGCCCCAGCACCACGTCGAAGGCCAGGAAGGCCAGCAGGCTGATCCCGAGCAGCGGGACGAACCAGCCGATCAGCGCGGTCGCTGCCACGAGGGGCAGCAGTACGGGGAGCGGCACGCGGCGCCAGGCGCCTCGAGGCATCGGCCGGCCCGCGCTCAGCCTGCGCTCCTTCGTCGGCCTGCGCAGCCACCACATCCGGTAGCCCCAGACGATGAGCAGGATCAGAGCGAGGGCGAGAGCCGCCAGTGCCAGCTGGTTGGCCAGGCCCAGGAAGGCACCCATGTGGGCGTCGATCCCGTAGCGGGTCAGCTTGGCGAGCAAGGGGTAGTCGGCGAAGCGCAGTTCATCCATCACCGTGCCGTCGGCCGGGTCGACCGCTACCGAGTCCAAGTGGACCGGGAACTGCTTGTCCGTCTCCTTGACGACATATCCGTTGCCCTCGCTCGGCAGGATCACCGATATCTCGGGCCCGTCGATACCGGCGGCGCGGGCCGCCTCGAGCGCTTTGTCGGCGCCGACGTCCTGGCCCTGGTGGGCTCCTCCGCCCGAGCCACTGCCGTGGCCCGCGTGTTCACCGCCTCCGTTGCCTCCGTCGAGGGCAGCCGAGACCACCGGGCTGGCGCCGCCGAGCTGGTCCTGGACCTTGCCGATGTTCTCGCCGGCGTACCGGGACCAGGTCAGTCCGGTGGCGGAGAGCAACACCAGTCCGATGACCGCCCACAGGCCGACCGAGCCGTGCCAGGACAGCGTCCTGCGGCGGCCGCTGGCGCCGCGCTCGGGCGCGATCAGGGCCCGCTTCCCGGACCGCTTGCGGCCGGCCCAGAGCAGCAGCCCGCCGAGGGCCACCACCCACAGCCAGCTGGCGGCCAGTTCGCTGTAGTGGCGGCCCGTTTCACCGAGCCGCAGATCGCGGTGCAGCTCGTCGAGCCAGGTGCGCAGCGGGAGGGCGCCCGAGCTGCCGTAGCTGGTGAGCTCGCCCCTTACCTCGGCGGTGTACGGGTTGACGAAGACGGCGAGGGACTTGCCCTCCTCGACCTCGGGAGTGGTCAGCAGCACGCGGGTGGTGGCGCCGTCCTCGGCCGACGGCCAGACCGCGGTCACCGTGCCCTCGGGGTGGGCGGCGCGGGCGGCCGCGATCTGGGCGTCGAGAGGCTTGGCCGCGTCACCGACCGGCACCTCCAGCTCATGGCTGTAGATGATCTTCTCCGCCTGGAAGGAGAGGGCGTACAGCAGCCCGCTCACGGCGGCGACCAGGAGGAGTGGGGCGATGAGCACGCCCGCGTAGAAGTGTATGCGCAGCACGAGGGGGCGCAGGGCGCTCCACGTCGACGGGCGCCCTTCCTGGGCTGCCGTCGCGGTGGGTGCGGTGGTTTCTTCTGTCCCCTTGACGGGGTCGTCGATGGCCATGGGTGTCCTAGGAGTCGGCGTAGACATGGGGAATCGGCCCCCAGGTCACGCCGCGGGTTGCTAGGCGGCAGTGATACGGCCGGAGGCCGTGGCGCGGCTGAACACCCGGGAAGGGGGCCCCCGTCGGGAGAGTGCGTGCGCGAGCAGTACGCCGTGGATGCGGTGCGGCGGCCGGGCCGGGGGGAGTCCGGGGTGCGGAGCCTCCGGCACGCGGAGCCGCACTGACGCGAGCAGGAGCCGCAGCGGGGCGAAGGAGAGCGTGCCGAGCGTGCGGGCCAGCCGGAACACGGCGGCCTCGCCACGAGCCAGCCACAACGCGCAGACGAGGGCAGCGAGGAGATGGGCGCCGAGCATCCCGGCGGTGCCATGGTCCACGGCGCCCGTGGTGAGTGTCTCGCCGGCCATGCCCGTGTGGGCGTGCCGCACGGCGTGCGTATCCGGATGCGGCCGCGCCGCGCCGAAGACCAGATGCAGGGCACCTTGGGCTGCGACCAGTCCCGTACCGATGGAGGGGACGCCACGTCGCTGTCCTCCGGCAAGCCAGGCGACAGTGCCGGTCACGGCGAATACGACCAGAAGCGAGCTGATCGGGATGTCATGCGCGGACATGTACGAATGACCCATCGCGGCCAGTGCTACACACACCGCCGCGAATACCGCGGCCCGTGTGGCGCGCATCGGCGACCGGGCATCCGTCATGGTGGGCACATGGTGCCATCCCCGCGGGGGTGGCGGGAGGCCAGGGGCGGAATGTCCGCCGGGACCGACGCGCCGGGCGCGGCGGTTGGGGGCCGGCCCGGCACGACGGCAGCCCGCCGGCACATTTCGGCACATCCGGGAATCTCATAACCGCCGGGCACACACCAGGTATCCGGCGGTTTTCCGTTCCCGCGCCCGCCGGTACGCGGTACATCGCCCGGTTTGCGGATGGAGTTTAGTACGAACTCGCAATTAGCTTGAACAGGCCGTGACGCCGATCCGTATGGAACGTCGCGCTTCTCCCCTGCCGGGCGTCCCCCTACCCCGGCATCGAAGCAGAGGAGTTCCATGGGACACGCATCGCGCAAACGATCAACACTGGCAAACCGGGCAATAGCCGCCTCAGCTGCTTTGATTCTGGGCGGAGGTGGACTGGTCGCGGCCAATGTCTACGCCTCCGCAGGAGAGGGCAAGTGGGGCGGCGGCGGCAACCGCACGCTCCAGGGCGAGAACGCGGGGCAGCAGGTTTCCACCATCGACTGTCCGGAGGTCGCGAATGGGCTGCCTGATGTGCCTCAGCAGTCTCGCGGTGAAGTCGACCGCGAACTGGCGGCAATCGACACTCAGATCACTGACGCCTACAAGCAGTTCGCGGACCAGAAGGAGGAGATCGAAAGGGACCCGAACCTCGGAAAGAACGCCATTCTCGATCCGCTGGAGGACAAGCGTCGCGCATCAATCGATCGCATAGCCGTCGCCATCGGCCGTTCCGGTCAGCAGCCGGGCAACCTCGAGGGAATGGCACCCTGCACCCTGCGCGCCGAAGAGGGCCAGAACCAGGACAACGGTCAGGGTCAGGACAACGGCCAGGACCAGGGCCAGAACCAGGGCCAGGACGCCGGCCAGGACGGCGGAGACGCCGGCAACGAGAACGGCGATCAGGGTGATGACCAGCAGCAACAGGGCAACGGGCCCAGTCCCGACGACTTTGTCGACATCACGACCGTCCAGCCGAACGTCCAGGTGCCCCAGAAGAAGCGCAACGCATCCAGGGGTACCTTCACCACCAATTGCGGCGTGAATGAGAATGGAAAGTTCAACCCGGACAACGTCATCGTCGCGCCTGGTGTGAGCAATGGCGCGCACCACATGCACGATTACGTCGGCAACCAGGCCAATGACGCCTTCGCGAGCGACGACGACCTGGCCGCCGGTGAGACCACCTGCCGCAACCAGGGCGACAAGTCCACGTACTACTGGCCTGTCCTTCGACTGCAGAACGGCCAGGACGAGGCCGACGTAAATGCCGACGGTGGCGGCAAGGACCAGAATATCGGTGAGATTCAGACACCGGACCAGGTCACTTTGAAGTTCGTCGGCAGCCCGGCCGCAAAGGTCGTCGCCATGCCACGTTTCCTCCGGATCATCACCGGTGACGCCAAGGCGTTCACCAACGGTGACGCGAACGCGAACGCGTCGTGGAGCTGCACCGGGTTCGAGAACCGGCAGCTGAAGGACAAGTATCCGATCTGCCCCGAGGGCAGCAAGGTAGTACGGACCTTCAAGTTCCAGAGCTGCTGGGACGGCCAGAACACCGACAGCGCCAATCACCGGACGCATGTGGCATTCGCGGACGGAAACGGCCGGTGCCAGAACGGGTTCAAGGCGATTCCGCAGCTTCAGCAGCGCATTGTCTACGACGTACCGCCCGGTCCGGGATTCGCGGTCGACTCCTTCCCGGAGCAGCTGCACAAGCCCATCACGGACCACGGTGACTTCATCAACGTCTTCGACGACAACCTGATGAAGAAGGTGGTCTCCTGCATCAACGGAGGCCGCAAGTGCACCTGAGCCACTGACCGGCGGAGGGCGGCGGTGGCCGCCGCCCTCCGCTTTCGGCCTGCGCGGTCAGCTCCCGTGGTGACCGGAGTGCCCGGACTCGTCCCCCCCACTGCCACTGCTCCCCGAGTGGTCCGAGCCCGACTCCACCGTCCCCCCGAGCCGGCCGCGCAGCGTCTTGACCACATCCGGTTCGCCGACGGCGACCCACTTGCGCCCCACCAGGTACTCACCGCCGTAGTCCTTGGCGCTGTTCAGCCACTCCCGCTGACCCCGGTCCGTGCTGAACGTGGCGAGCACCCAGCTGCCGTCCTTCGTCTTGCAGTTGGCCTGCCGCAGTTCCGCCGCATCCGTCTGGATGTTCGGCTTGCAGTCCGTCTTCGCCGCCAGCTGTTCCAGGCTGCCGGTGGCCGTCTCCGGCGCTTCCTTCGCGGCCTTGTCGTCACTCTTGCCGTCCGAGCTGCAGCCCGTCACCAGCGTGAGGGCCAGAACCGCCGCGGCAGCTGCTATCTGGGAGTACTTGCGCATCTGGCCATCGTGCCCCGAGCGCCACGCCCGTGGGGCGCGAATTGCGGGATCGCGCGCCCCCCGGATGCCGAGGTGACCATCCGACGATTCGCTCGTTTTGCTGAACGTGCCCTCACAGGATGCCCTCACCCGCACCCCACCCGGCCCCGTCGATATCGAGCAGGCCGAGGCCGCTCTCGTCGAGCACTATCCGCGGCTGGTGCGGCTCGCCTATCTGGTGCTGCCGCCCACACTCGGCCGCAACCGGCGGGTACTGACCGCACACGCCCTCACCCAGCGCGCGTTGCCCCGCAACCGCTCGGCGGTCACCGCGGCCGACATCCCGGTACCACGCCCGTCGGCGGACGGGACCGCCGCCGATCCCTGCTACGCGTACGTACGACGGCGCGTGCTGCAGACCGCGCTGGAAGCCGGGCTTCCGCTCAGGCGGCGCGCCTGGCCCAAGCGGGCGCAGCTGCCGCCGCTGCTGCCCCAGGTATGGGGACTGCGCCTGTTCCCGCGCTCGGGCGGCGCCGACGAACTCGCCCTGGACCAGCGGCTGTCCGCGGTGTCCGGGCCGGCCCGTGCGGCGTTCGCCCTGCGGGGTCTGGAGCACCTGGCGGACGCGGACGTCGAGCGGGTGCTCGCCACCGCCGGAGTGGCCGACCCGCGGGCGGCACTGGCCGAGGCCGGCCGCATCGAGGCGCCGCCGGGCCGCACCGGCGCCGGCCGGATGACGGCGGGCGGGTCCTCGGCCGCGCTGCTGGACTCCCCCGAGTTCGACCCCTGTTCGCTGCAGGCCCGCCCCACCGACCTGATACGGCGCAGGCAGCACGCGAAGGCGGCGCTGGCGGCCACCGCCGCGGTGCTGGTGTGCGGCGCGCTGTTGGGCCTGCCGGGTGAGGGCTGGGGGCCGGACGGAGCGGCCGCGCCGCCGTACGCCCGTAATCCCGCCGCCCAGCAGGCCCTGGACCCCGCCCGCCTGACCCTCGTCACTCCGGCCGCCTGGCGCTCCTCGACGCGTACCGACTTCTCCGTCTGGCCCGCGCGCGGCGACCGCACCACCGACCGCTCCCTGCTTCGCCGCGCGCTCGCCGTGTGGGCGAGGCCCGGCCCCTCGGTCCAGGTGTCGGCCACTCCCGGCACCGCGGCCGGTCCCCCGCCGGGCCCACCCCAGCTGCTGTTCGCGGGAGCGGTCGACCAGGCCGTGGTGGTCCTGCTGTACGACGGGCTGCGCGTGGCGCGGTACGCGGAACCCAGGCGGGGCGAGGCAAGTGGCGGTGGCGCGGCGCTCGACTTCGCCCGCGCCGACGGGGCCGACGCCGCGACGGCCAACGCCCTGGTGGTGGGCCGCACCGATGGCAATGTCCGCTATCTCACCGCCCCCTGGGTGACGGGAGCGTCGGTACGGGATCTGTTGCGGCCCGCCGACGCCCCCACCGCGCTGAAGCGCACGGCGGACGGCGTGACCGCCCCCTTCCCCAGCCCGGCCCAGGCCCGCGCCTGCACGGGCTGGAATGTCCTCGAGCTGGCCTCGGGCCGGGACACCCGCCTGCTGACGGACCTCGGCGAACTCACCCCCGCCCTGCTGACCTCGGGCCCGCCGTCCGCCCCGCGCGACGTGTCGGGCGGTACCGCGCTCGCCGGCTGGGCCCGCACCGCGTGCCTGCTGCCCGCGGTGCGCTCGCACGGCGTACGCAGCGTGAACTCGTGGCAGTACGCGAAGCAGCGGCTGCCCGAGTCCAACGGCACCGCGACGTGGCTCTGCACCCGTGCCGAGACCTGGCGGGGTCCGGCCAGCCGGGTGCTGGCGCAGTTCCACGCCCCGGCGGTGCAGGCATCGGCGCCCGGCGCCATCGCCGCCCGCGCCGAGGACTCACCGGCGTGCGGGACGCGTGAGCCGCGCGTCCTGGCGGGTGTGCTGTGGAAGTCACGGGGCGGGCAGTGGTACGTCCTGGCGGCAGGCAGCGAACAGTTCGCGTCGGTCACCACCTCGGGCGGCGTGAGCGGCAGCGGCGCGGGCAACCGGCTCGCCGTACGTGCGACGGAAGGCGCGCGGGCGGAGCTCAACGGCCGGCTGGAGGACGGCACCGAGGTCGGCGCACTGCGCTGAGGCGCCGAAGGACTCCACGACTGCTGCCAATGCGCTCGCCCCCGCAGGGGTACTACTGATCAGTCGGTCGGTAGGCTGGCCGCCATGACAACCGGGGTGCGCCGCAGGATGGGCGTGGAGGAGCGACGGCAGCAGCTGATCGGTGTGGCGCTGGAGTTGTTCAGCCACCGCTCCCCCGACGAGGTGTCCATCGACGAGATCGCGGCTGCCGCCGGTATCTCCCGGCCTCTGGTGTACCACTACTTTCCCGGCAAGCTCAGCCTGTACGAGGCCTCGCTGCGGCGGGCGGCCGACGAGCTGGCGGGCCGGTTCCTGGAGCCGCACGAAGGACCTCTCGGGGCTCGGCTGCTGCGGGTCATGGGACGGTTTTTCGACTTCGTCGACGAACACGGTCCGGGTTTTTCCGCACTGATGCGCGGTGGCCCGGCCGTGGGGTCGTCCACGACGAACGCGATGATCGACGAGGTGCGGCAGGCTGCCTACGAGCAGATCCTGGCCCATCTGGGGGTGACGGATCCGCCCGCGCGTCTGGAGCTGGTCGTACGGTCCTGGGTCTCGCTCGCCGAGTCGACGGCCCTGATCTGGCTGGACGGGCGCCGGATACCGCGCGCGGAGCTGGAGTTGCAACTCGTGCACGACTTCGCGGCGCTGGCCGCGGTGAGTGCGGCATACGACGCGGAGATGGCCGGCGTGCTGCTCGACATCCTCGCTGCGGAGCCCGCCGACGGGCCGTTCGGCGATCTCGTCGAACGGCTGGCGGCCCTCGCGCCCTCGGTTCATACAGCGCCGTCCGCGCCCTCGGTGCGTTCGGCGCACTCGGCACCCTCCGTGCCCGCGACGCCCTCGATGCCGGTTCAGCGCGTGCCGTAGGTGACGGTCACCCGCTCGAAGCCGAGCGAGTGCAGCAGGCCCTGCAGCATGCTCGTCGTGTTCTTCTCGGCGCGGGTGGCGAGTTCGCTCTCCTCGGCCGCCTTGCCGATGTGCTGTGCGGCGAGACGGTGGACGGCTCGTTCGTCGGCCGGGTTGTCGGAGAAGAAGTCACCGAGCCGGTCCAGGAGCCCCCGTTGCTTGGACACGGCGTACGAACGGTCCGCGTCCAGCGCCGGCTTGCCGAGTTCGGCGTGCGGCAGACGGATGGTGGCCACGGTCCGGTCCTTGTTGACGGTCACGCTCTTCCCGTCGGCCCGGCCGAGGTCGACATACGCGCCGACGGTTCCGGCCCCGACGTACAGCGTCCGGGTGCCACGGACCGCGTCCGGCAGGAACTTGGCGTCCTTCTCCAGATCGACGACGACCTGGAAGTTGCCGGAGGCCGCCTCGTAACGGCTCATGTCCTGAATGGACTTGAGGAGAGCCGGACCCGAGCGGTCGTGGGTCTCCTCGCCGAACACGTCGTCGAGGCCGGGCAGCAGGCTGAGCCGGGTGCCCAACAGAAGCAGCACCACGATCACCGCCAGCGCTGCGGGCAGCTTCACCCACCACGGCAGCCCGCGGCGACGCCGTGGTGGGCTGGGCTCCCGCTCGGGGGTGACTTCGGTGCGGCCCGTTGCGGGGTGACTGTGGATCGGCATCGCGGCGGTCCTTCCGGGCAGCGGAGGGGACTTCCTCCGGTACGGCTACCCCCGGAGCCCGCCGTCAGTCAGTTCCTGCCCTCCGGCTCGTCCGCGGCGGCCCGCACCGCGGCGGCGAGTTCCTTCTTGGTGGCGAGCTTGTCGAGGCGCTTGTCCAGCTTGTCCAGGCGCCGGCTGATCTGCCCAGCACGGCCGGGGTGACTGCGCCCGCGACCGCAACTGCCGTACGTCACATATGCATTCGAGATGTCGTGATCGGCACCCTAGCCCCGCTTGCCGCCCGGACTCAGACCTTCGGGGAAGGTTCGGCCAGCAATAATCTCCTTCATGATCGATTCGCCGAAGATAACGCTCCGCCACACGGCGGATGCCGATGCCGACACGCTCGTGGCCCTCTACGACCGGGCCGCCCGCTGGATGCGGGACAACTCCATCGAACAGTGGAAGCCCGGTGACAAGGACGCCGAGCACTTCCGCGAGCGCATGAGGACAGGCGAGGTCTGGCTCGCGGAGGCGGACGGGCGGCCCTGTGCGGCGTACGAACTGTGGTGGTCGGACGAGGCCGCCTGGGGCGTTCAGCCGCCCGTCGCCGGCTATGTGCACCGGCTGATGATCGACCGCAGGACCGCGCCGCCCGGCCTCGGCCGCAGGGTGCTCGGCCACGCCGAGCTGCGGATCGCCCGTACCGGGAGGGAGTTCGCCCGGCTGGACTGCCTCTCCTCGAGCCCCCGCCTGCGTACGTACTACGAGGCCGCGGGGTACCGGGTGGCGGGCGAGCACCCGTCCAAGGAGGCGGCCGACGGCAGTACGTACGCGGTGGTGCTGCTGGAGAAGCGGCTCGCAAGACAGCCCTAGACGCGGTCCGGGCGAGCGAGCCCCGTCGCGCCGCTTCGGTGCCGTAGCACCGGCACCGCAGCGGCGCGGGGGCTCAGTTCCGCTCGAAGACGGCCACCGTGCGCCCGGGAACGGTGAAGCTGCCGGAGCTCCCTTCGTACGAGGCCTTCTTGACGGTGGAGTCCGCACCCCCGGCCTGCACCTGGTGCAGCGCGTACGACCGGCCCGCGAACGCGTCGGCGCGCTGCGTCTGCGTGGCCGGGGTCGCGTTGAAGACCACGACCAGGTCACCGAGGACCATGGTGATGACGCCGGGAGTCTCGTCCTTGCCGGAGAGCGGGAAGGACAGCGCGGACTGCACGTCGGCCGCGGAGGACAGACTGAAGACGGGCTCGGTGGTGCGGATCTTCAGCAGGTCCCGGTACGCCGCCGAGGAGTCGGTGATCTCCGGGCAGCCGGCGGTGAGGGCCGGGGCGGTGAGCAGCGGTTTGGAGAAGGGCCACTTGGACCGGTTGTCGGCAGCGGGCGGCAGGCCACGGCCGAAGCCGTTGCCGGCGCGGCAGTCCCAGTGGATCGCGTTGAACCAGTCCCCGCTGTCGTAGGAGTTGCGGTCCAGGGACTTGGAGCGCAGCAGGTCCGTTCCGGCCTGGGAGAGCGCCGGACCCTGCGAGAGCGCCGCGGTGGCCATCGCCAGCACCTGCATCCTGGCCCGGTCACCGGCCTTCACCGCGTGCGGCAGTTTGAAGGCCAGTGCGTCGTACAGGCTCTCGTTGTCGTGGGCGTCCGCGTACGCGAGGGCGTCACCGGGGGCGGCCGCGTAGCCGGCCGGGGCGCCGTTGTAGTCCACCTCGGAGCCCTTGACCGTACGGCCGGCCGTGTCGGTGAAGGTGTACGCGGCCAGGTTGCCGCTCAGGCCGACCTTGATCAGGTCCTGGTAGTGCAGGAGCCGGGCCCGCTGGGCGGCCGGAGTGCCGTTGGCGGGCGAGGAGTTGGGCTCGGTGAAGAGTCCGGACGCGAAGCCCTGGACACCGGGGTCCTCGTCGAAGGGGCCGCCGCCGCGGACGGCGTCCCGTGCGCGGTCGGAGAAGGTCGCGATCCCGGTACCGGCCATGTTCTTCTGCGTGGCCTGGACGAAGCGGGCGTCGTCGGCGACCTCGCCGAAGTTCCAGCCCTCGCCGTAGAGGATGACATTCTTGCCGTCCACGCCGTCCTTGGCGATGGTGAGCGCGTCCAGGGCCTTGCGGACCGCCAGGATGTTGGCCTTCGGGTGGTGGCCCATGAGGTCGAAGCGGAAGCCGTCGACCTTGTAGTCCCGCGCCCAGGTGACGACGGAGTCGACGACGAGTTTGCCCATCATGGCGTTCTCGGGCGCGGTGTTGGCGCAGCAGGTGGAGGTCGCGACCGTCCCGTCGGTCAGCAGCCGCTGGTAATAACCCGGGACGATCCTGTCCAGCACGGACTTGTCGGCCTGGCCGCTCGCGACCGTGTGGTTGTAGACGACGTCCATGACGGTCCGCAGACCACCGGAGTTCAGTCCCTGCACCATCCGCCGGAACTCGACCGTGCGCTTCGTACCCTCCGGGTCACTGGCGTACGAGCCCTCCGGGACGGTGTAGTGCAGCGGGTCGTAGCCCCAGTTGTAGGCGTCCTTCGCCGCGGTCTTCGCGACGCACTCCTGCTGCTGGTCGGAGTCGGGGGCGAAGGAGGCGAGGTCGCAGCCGGGCTCGGCCCGGCCGGACTTCTGCTCCGGGATGGTGCCGATGTCGAAGACCGGCAGGAGGTGGACGTACGACGTGCCGGACGCGGCGAGCTTCTTCAGGTGCTTGACGCCGTCCGAGTCCTGCTCGGTGAAGGCCAGGTACTGGCCGGGGTGCCGGGACGTGCGGTCGGCGACCGAGAAGTCGCGGACGTGCAGCTCCTGGATCTGAGCGTCGCGCAGCTCGACGGCCGCCGGCTTCTTCAGCCCGGCCCATCCCTCGGGTGCGAGCTCCGGGTCGGCCAGGTCGACGACCAGGCTGTGCTTCGAGTCGGTGGTGAGTGCGGTGGAGTAGGGGTCGGTGACGTGGTTGGTGACGACCTTCTGGACGCCGGGCGCCCACACCGTCACGACGTACCGGTACGGCTTGCCGGCCCAGCTTCTGGGCCCGGTGACGGACCACACGCCGCTGCTGCCGTCCCGCTTCATCGGGACGGTTCTCCCGTCGAGTTCCAGGGAGACCTTCTGCGCGGTCGGCGCCCAGACGGAAAGGGTGGGACGGCCCTGGGAGAACACCGGGCCGAGGGACGCCCCGGTCGCGGCGCCGGAGTAGAGGTCGTCGAGTACGCCGGGGATCTGGACGCCGGTGGCGGCGAGCAGCGCCCCATTGGCGGCCCGCTGCGTCGCGATGAGCTGGCCCTTGAGGGCGTCACGCACCCGGTCCCGGTCGCGCGGGTCGACCGTGAACGCCGGATAGTCCTTGAGGTGGGGGTACTTGGCCCGCTGCGCGTCCGTCAGGACCGCCGGGGTGAGCCGGAGCCACTGGCCCTCGTCGGAGAGGGCGCCGTCCTTGACCGTGATGCCGCCCCGCGGGGCGTACACGAGCTGCTGGCTGGTCGCGTCGGTGGCCTTGACCTTCCACGCGACGGTGGTGCGGTCGATCCACTGCGCCTCGGCCCTGGTGAGGTCGAGGGACGGCGCGCCGCCCACGGTGGGCAGCAGGTACTTCGGCTTGCCACCCAGCAGCCACACCTCGTGCCCGAAGGTGGCGAGGTCCAGGGACTGGTCGCTGGGGAGGTCCTTCTCGTCCCCCTTGTGGAGGATGTAGCTGAGGGAGGTCGCGCCGGCGGCGAGCGGCACCTCGAAGGTCACCCCGTAGGCGTCCTCCTTCACCGGCTGCAGCGGCTTGGACCAGTCGGTCGGGTTGGCGGCGCCGGTCCAGGTGTGCAGGCCCCAGCCGTCGTGGTCGCCGCCGGGCCGTTGATAGTGGAGCACGGCCTTGGTCTTGTCCTGCGGGGGGTACGTGCCGTCGGGCGCCTTCTCGGACTGCCCGTCCTTGCCCTGTTCGATCCAGACCTCACCGGTCCGGCCGAGGGCGATCGTGCGTTCGGGCCCGTCCGTGCTCCCGTCCTTCTCGACGGTGTACGTGACGGTCGGTGCGCCGTCGGGAACCTCGACCCAGGCGAACGCGCCGTATGCGTCACGGCCGGTGAATTTCCCGGTCAGCCCACCGGAGCGGATCTGCCGGCCCTCGTAGTCGCCGTCGGTGCGCTTGTAGTGCACGACGGCGTACTCGCGCTCGACGGCCGTCGGCTTCTCGGGCGGCGGGGCCTGACCGGCGGTCGTCGAGGCGAGCGTGCTCGCGGTGCGGCCGGCGCTGTCCACCACGACCGCCTTGTAGCGCAGGGCGGTTCCGGGGGCCACCGTGGTGCCGATGTGCTGGGTGATCCGGTACGGGGCGTGGTCGACCGAGCCGAGGGTCTTCCACTTGCCGTTGCCGGTCTGGGCCGCGAAGACGACTCGGTTCAGCTGTCCGCCCTCGACATCGGCCGCGAGCTCCACGGTGCCGGTGGCACCGGCGGCAGGGGCCTTCAAGGTGAGGGACGGCTTTGTGCCGGGCCGGTCCAGCGGCTTCGCCGCCTGGAGCACGACGGAGGAGAGCGGGGGCACGGTGACGGTCAGCTTCTTGTCGCCGCCACTGCGGAAGGTGTCCGAACCGCCGTACAGCGTACGGAAGTCGGTGCTCGCGGAGCCGGTGTCCAGGTCCACGGTCCTCGCGACGGCCGCGTTGTTCACGGCGACCAGGTACTCGGTCTGCCGCTTGGAGTCCGTGCGGGAGAAGGCGTAGACGGAGTCCGTCGCGTACCTCGCGGTCTGGACGCCGTCCCGCAGGGCGGGGTGGTCCCTGGTGAGCTTCGACAGCGCGGCGATCGAGCGGTACAGCGGGTGGGCCGGGTCGTAGGCGTCGGAGGCGTGCGTCCGGTCCGTGCCGAGCTGGTCGTCGTCCAGGTAGTCGGCCGTCTCCGACGCGAAAAGCGTCTGACGGGCGTCCTTGTCGCCGCCGGCGCCGGTGAACCCCTGCTCGTCGCCGTAGTAGACGACGGGGTTGCCCCGGCTGAGGAACATCAGCTCGTTGGCGAGGCGGGCCCGCTTCACCAACTCGGCGTCGTCGGCCTTCGGGTTGTCCTGCCGCAGGAACGTGCCGATGCGGCCCATGTCGTGGTTTCCGAGGAACGTGACCTGCTCATAGGCATTGGCCCGGTCGGTGGCGTAGCGGTAGTCGTCCGCGAAGACCCGCGCGAGCCGGTCCGCCGACGCACCCTGGGAGGCGTACGCCCGGGCCGCGTCCTGGAAGGGGAAGTCGAGGGTCGAGTCGAGACGGCCGCGCGTCACATACGGCGATGTGATGGCGGTGTCCGACGAGTAGACCTCGCCGAACATGAAGAAGTCGTCGCGGCCCCGTTCGGCGGCGTACGCGTCGAGGGCGGTCGCCCACTGGGTCCAGAAGTCGAGGTCGACATGTTTGACGGTGTCGATGCGGAAGCCGTCGATGTCGAAGTCGCGGACCCACGTCTGGTAGACCCGCTGCATGCCCTTCACGACCTCGGGGCGCTCGGTCCACAGGTCGTCGAGGCCGGAGAAGTCGCCGTACTCGCTGCTCTCGCCGGCGAAGGTCGAGTCACCGCGGTTGTGGTACATCGCCGGGTCGTTGAGCCACGCCGGGACCTTGGTCTCCCCCGTCCGCGGCTGCGGGGTGTACGGGAAGGAGTCGGTGTCGGCCTTCGCGGAGACCGACGGCCGGTCGTCGAAGGGACGGCCGTCCCTGTCGAGGTAGGGGTAGGCGCCCTTGGGGCGGTACCCGTATTTCTTCTCCGCGTAGTCCACGGTGTCGGCCGTGTGGTTGGTGATGACGTCGAAGAATACCTTCATGCCCTTGGCGTGGGCCTTGTCGATCAGCTTCTCGAGCTCGGCATTGGTGCCGAAGTGCGGGTCGACCTGGGTGAAGTCGGTGATCCAGTACCCGTGGTAGCCGGCCGACGCGTCCTTGCCACTGCCCTGGACGGGCTTGTTCTTGAAGATCGGGGCCATCCAGATGGCGGTGGTGCCCAGGCCCTTGATGTAGTCGAGCTTCTCCGTCAGGCCCTTGAGGTCACCGCCCTGGTAGAAGCCCTTGTCGGCGGGGTCGTGACCGGTCTCCAGGCGCGAACCTGTCAGGCCACCACGGTCGTTCGCCGTGGAACCGTTGGCGAAGCGGTCGGGCAGGACGAAGTAGAACTGCTCACGGGTGAGGTCGTGGCGAGTCGGCTGAGCTGCGAGCTTCGCGTCCGAGGGCGGGGCCGGTGGAGCTGCGGACGCCGCCGGTACGGCGGGCGCGAGTGTCGCGCACAGCGCGGCGGCGAGGACGCCTGCGGTTCTGCGCAGGGCAGGGCGTATCACTGGAGGATCTCCTTCAGGAGGTACGAGAAGGAGGCCGCCCGGCACAGTCGGGAGAGTGCCGGGCGGCCGAGAACAGATACCGGAACAGATGCCGTTGGGGATGCCGTGGCGGATGCCGTACCGGATCCGGAGACGGTCAGCCGCGCCAGGTGTCGGTCAGTGCGACCTTGCCGGTCGCCGGCACGGTGGCGGTGCGATTGCCGCCGCTCTCCCAGGTGGCGTTTCCACCGCTGTCCTTGCGGACGTACTTGTACTCGAACGCCGTTCCGGCGGGCAGCGTCACGTCCAGCTTCCACACCGGGTAGTCCGCCGGGTCGAGCTTGAGCGCGCCGCCGGTGTTCCAGTTGCCGAGGGCGGCCTGGTTGCCGGTCACGTAGATGTTCTCGCCGGGCACGGTGGTGGCGTTGACGGCGAAGGACGCGCCCGCCACGTTGGAACCCGCCTTGCAGGTACGGGCGTTCACATGCAGGGCGACGGCCGTGTGAGCCCCGAGCGTCTTCGTGAACTGGCCGGAGCCGTTCACCGTCACGCCCGTGCCGCTCTGTACGTCGCAGTAGTCACCGGCGGGCAGTGACGTCTGGAACGTGCGGGTCAGCGCGGACCCCTCGTGGTTGATGGCCACGTACGCCTTGCTGCCGCGCCCGAAGGCGATCCGGTCCGCGCCGTTGTCCCACCAGTTCGTGACGCCGTGACCGCGCGCCGCGTTCCGGAAGGCCACCATGGACGAGATCTCGCGCCAGGCGTGCTGGCACTTCCACCCGTCGCTGTAGCAGGCGTTCACCGTGCCGCCGTTCGGCGGTCCGGCGTCCTTGTCGGTCCACTCGTACCCGGAGTGCACGTCGGGCGCCCCGTACGGCCAGGCCAGCATGAAGACGTTCGCGAGCGTGTAGGTCGCGCCGTCCTTGTAGCTGAGGGTGTCCCCGCCGCGCTCGGTGTCGTGGTTGTCCACGAAGACGGCCGACTTGCCGCTCTCCATGAAGCCCCAGCCCTCGCCGTAGTTCTTCAGGTAGGCGAGGTTCTCATTGTTGAAAACCTGCTTGAGGCCGCGGGCGTAACGGAACTCCTGGACATCGCCCGAACCGAGGTACTCGCTCGGGGACACGGCCTCACCGGCGCCGTATATCGCCTCCTGCTTCCAGTACACCCCTGGGTTGCTCAGCCGTCCCTTGATCGCGGCGAGGTCCGCCGCGGGCATGTGCTTGGCCGCGTCGATCCGGAAGCCGTCGACGCCGAGCGACAGCAGGTCGTTGAGGTAGGCGGCGATCCGGCCGCGCACGTAGTCCTCGCCCGTGTCGAGGTCGGCGAGCCCGACCAGCTCGCAGTTCTGTACGTTGCCGCGGTCGGCGTAGTTGGTGATGTGTGACCGGCAGTCGTCCAGATCGGCGCCGGAGTAGATGCCGGGGTAGTCGTACTTCGTGTACGAAGAGCCGCCGGTTCCCGTGCCGTTCGCCGACGCCATGTGGTTGATCACCGAATCTGCGACCACCTTGACCCCGGCGGCGTGGCAGGTGTCGACCATCTTCTTGAAGGCGGTCCGGTCGCCGAGGCGCCCGGCGATCCGGTAGCTGACGGGCTGGTACGAGGTCCACCACTGGGCGCCCTGGATGTGCTCCTGGGGCGGGGAGACCTGGACGTAGCCGTAGCCGGCCGGGCCCAGGGAGCTGGTGCAGGCCTTCGCAACCGAGTCGAACTTCCACTCGAAAAGGACAGCCGTGACGTCCTTGTCTCCGGGCGGGACCGCCTGAACGGGGCCCGCCGGTGCGACCACCGCGACCGCCGCGCCTGCCACAAGGGCGAGGGCGGCGGCGAGGGATCTGCCGGCCATGTTTCCTCCTGCATGGGGGGAGGTGCGGGTGACGGTGCAGCCTTGTCCGGCAACGCGCCATGCCCGTCAGGCCTTCGGTGGTTCTTGCTGCAAGAAAGCAGAAAGTTATTGCGGTCGAGACCGTACGAGCCACCGAGGTCACGGTCAACCCTTTGGACACACCCGCGTTGCATGGTGGAAATCTCGCCGTTTCCCGCCTGCAAGACCTTTCGCAAGCCTTGCAGCGGTGCTACCTTCACCATGACTCCGGGCCGGCCGGCCGAGGGTCCGGCACGTTGGGCCCGACGCGCCCGGCCGGCCGGTCCGGGTACGACCAGGGAGGTCCGGGGCCGCTGATTTCCCCGCCGCCCCACCCGGGGCCGGGCACCGGGCCTCCCTCGACGCGGTCCCGCCCCGGCAGCCGGCACGGCTCACGTCCCGGAAGTCGCCCCTCCGGCCGCGGTCTTACCTGCGCGCCTGCGCGGTGGAGCCGCGCACCACAAGCTCCGGCTGGAGTACGTACTCCGTGCTCGCCACGGGACTTCCCTGAAGCTCCTCCAGGAGTGCACCGACGGCCGCGGTCGCCATCGCGTTCACCGGCTGCCGGACCGTGGTCAGCGGCGGGTCGGTGAACGCCACCAGCCGTGAGTCGTCGAAGCCGACCACCGAGATGTCGTAGGGCACATCGAGGCCGCGTTCCCGGGCCGCCCGGACCACCCCGAGGGCCATCATGTCGCTGCCGCACACGATGCCGGTGCATCCCTTGTCCAGCAGGGATGCGGCGGCCGCATGGCCGCCCTCGACGCTGAAGAGGGTGCCCTGGACGAGCTGTTCGGCCGCCGCGGCGGTGTAGCCGAGGATGCTGCCGAGGGCGTCGGTGAATCCTTCGATCTTGCGACGGGCGGGCACATAGCGGATGGGGCCGATCGCCAGGCCGATCCGCTCGTGCCCCAGCTCGGCCAAATGGTTGACGGCCATCCGCATGGCCGCCCGGTCGTCGGCGGACACGCACGGTGCGCTGATGTGCTCGCTGTGCCCGTTGATGAGTACGAACGGGACTCCTCGGTCCGCGAGTCGGGCGTACCGCGTGTGGTCGGCCGCGGTGTCGGCGTGCAGGCCCGACAGGAAGACGATGCCGTTGACGCCACGTTCCTGAAGCTGCTCCACCAGCTCGTCCTCGGTCGCGCCCCCCGGCAGCTGGGTACACAGCACCGGTGTGTAGCCGTGGCCGGCCAGGACCTGCTCGACCGCCTGGGCGAAGGCCGGGAAGATCGGGTTGGTGAGCTCGGGGGTCAGCAGGCCGACGAGGCCCGCGCTGCGCTGCCGCAGCCGTACGGGCCTCTCGTATCCGAGCACGTCGAGGGCCGCGAGCACGCGCTGACGAGTACCGCTGGCGACCCCCGGTTTGCCGTTCATGACACGGCTGGCAGTCGCCTCGCTCACGGAGGCCTGCGCGGCGATGTCCGCGAGCCGCGGGACGCCGCCGTTCTGCACGGCGGCGTCCCGCGACGGGGGAATCGTCACACCGTCCACCACACAGCGCTGTCCGCGGGCAGTTCGGCCTCGCCCCCGGCGTGGTCCACGGCGGAGCTGGCCAGCAGGACGCGGCCGGGGGCAGGGATCCGTACGGGCGCGCCCGTCGTGTTGACCGTGCAGACGAACCCGCCCGCCCGGCCGAACGCGAGCACACCCTCAGGGGCGTCGAGCCACTGGACACTGTCGCCCGCGCCGAGCCCGGGGTGCTCGCCGCGCACCGCGAGGGCGCTGCGGTACAGCTCCAGGGTCGAGTCGGGGTCCCCGGTCTGCGCCTCGACGCTGAGCGCGGCCCAGCTGTCGGGCTGCGGCAGCCAGCTGCCGCCCGTGCCGAAGCCGTACGAGGAGCCGCCGGTGGTCCACGGGATCGGCACCCGGCAGCCGTCGCGGAAGCCGTCCTGGCCCTCGGTACGGCCGAAGGCCGGGTCCTGCCGGACCTCGTCGGGGAGGTCGGTGACGTCGGGCAGGCCGAGTTCCTCGCCCTGGTAGAGGTACGCCGACCCGGGCAGCGCCAGCATCAGCAGCGTGGCGGCGCGCGCCCGGCGCAGGCCGAGTTCGCGGTCGCCGGCCTCACGGATCTGCGTGCCGGCCGGCGGGCCCGCGAAGCGGGTGGCGTGCCGCGTCACATCGTGGTTGGAGAGCACCCAGGTGGCCGGGGCGCCGACGGGCCGCATCGCGTCGAGCGAGGCGTCGATGACCTCGCGCAGCTCGGCGGCGTCCCAGTGGGTGCCCAGGTACTGGAAGTTGAAGGCCTGGTGCAGCTCGTCGGGGCGTACGTAGTTGGCGGTGCGCTCCACGGTCGGGGTCCAGGCCTCGGCCACGGCGATGCGGTCGCCGGGGTATTCGTCGAGGATCTTGCGCCAGGCGCGGTAGATCTCGTGGACACCGTCCTGGTCGAAGAAGGGCATGACGTCATTGCCGAGCAGCTTCAGCTGCTCGTTGGCGCCGATGTCGGGCAGGCCTTCGGCCTTGACCAGGCCATGGGCGACATCGACGCGGAAGCCGTCGACGCCCATGTCCAGCCAGAAGCGCAGGATCGACCGGAACTCGTCGGCGACGGCCGGGTGGTTCCAGTTGAAGTCGGGCTGCTCGGGCGCGAAGAGGTGCAGGTACCAGTCGCCGGGGGTGCCGTCGGGGTTCTCGGTGCGGGTCCATGCGGGACCGCCGAAAATGGACTCCCAGTCGTTGGGCGGCAGTTCGCCGTCCACACCCTTGCCCGGGCGGAAGTGGTAGCGCTCCCGCAGCGGGCTCGCCGGCCCCTCGGCGAGGGCGCGCCTGAACCATTCGTGGGCGTCGGAGGAGTGGTTGGGCACCAGGTCGACGATGATGCGCAGCCCGAGGTCGTGCGCGTCACGGATGAGCCCGTCCGCGTCGAGCAGCGTGCCGAACATGGGGTCGATGGCGCGGTAGTCGGCCACGTCGTAACCCGCGTCGGCCTGGGGGGATGCGTAGAAGGGCGAGAGCCAGACGGCGTCCACGCCGAGTTCCCGGAGGTACGGCAGCCGGCTGCGGATACCCGGGAGGTCCCCCATGCCGTCGCCGTTCCCGTCGGCGAAGCTGCGCGGGTACACCTGGTAGATGACGGCGCTTCTCCACCAGTCCGCGGAAGGCGCGGACCGGTCGGCGGTGGTCTGGGCGTCAGCCAGGTACTGGGTCATTCTCGATCCCTTGGATGCTCGGGGAGCTGGGTGCGGCGTTCGGACGACCGGGGCACACGGCCATGGTCGGCCGGGCGCCCCGGGTCGGGCAGGTCGTGGGTCAGGACTTCGCGGCGCCGGCGGTGAGACCGGTGACCAGGTGCCGCTGCACGAGGTAGAAGACCAGCGCGGCGGGGAGGGCGATGAGCACGGAGGTCGCGGCCATCAGGTCCCACTGGGTGTCGTACTGGCTGACGAAGGTGGTCAGACCGATGGCCAGGGTGTACTTGTCCTCGCTCAGCATGAACACCGAGGCGTAGGCGACCTCGGCCCAGGCGGTGAGGAAGGTGTAGAAGGCGGCTACGGCGAGGCCGGGCCTGGCAAGCGGCAGGATCAGCCGGTAGAAGGTGCCGAACGGGGTGAGGCCGTCCACCCTGCCCGCCTCGTCGATCTCCTGCGGGATGGTGTCGAAGTAACCCTTCAACAGCCAGGCGCAGTACGGGATGGCGGTGGTGCAGTACACCAGGATCAGCGCCCCGTAGGTGTCCAGCAGGCCGAAGTTCGCCACGATGTTGTAGAGCGGCACCATCAAAATGGCGACCGGGAACATCTGGGTGACCAGGAAGGTCCACATCAGCTGGCGGTGGCCGGGGAAGCGCATCCGGGACACCGCGTAGCCGGAACTGGCGGCGATGAAGACACCGAGGACGCAGGTGCCGAGGGCCACGATCAGCGAGTTGGCGAACCACTGGAGGAACTGGGTGTCGCCCAGGACCGCGGAGTAGTTCTCGAAGCTGATCTTCCCGGCGATCTTGCCCGGGTGGAGGAAGTCCGTCTTGTCCGGGCCGAGTGAGATCCAGGCGATCCAGGCGACCGGGAAGAAGGCGATGAAGCTCGCCACGAGCAGCGTGGCGTGGATGGCGAGCGAGGCGCCGCGGCTGCGCTCGCCGCGCCGGCGGGTACCGGCGCGCTTGCCGGAGCCCGCGGACCGGGCGGCGTCGGTCGCCGCTGCGCGCTCGAGAGTGGTGCTCATGTCGGTGGCGTCCTTTCGTGCGTCAGGCGGCGGACTGCTCGTTGCGAGCGAGCCAGCGCCGGTAGAAGGAGGCGAAGACGATGAGCATCGACAGGATGATCACGCCGTACGCGGCCGATCCCGCGTAGTCGCGCGGGTCCTGCCCGAAGCCGAGGCGGTACGCCCAGGTGACGAGGATCTGCGCCTCGGGCGCGCCGGTCCCGCCGAAGAGCAGGAAGATCACGACGAACTGGTTGAAGGTCCAGATCACGCCGAGGAGGATCACGGTCGAGCTGACCGAGCGCAGGCCGGGCAGGGTGACATGGCGGAAGCGCTGCCAGGGGCTCGCGCCGTCCATCTCGGCCGCCTCGTACAGGTCTCCGTTGATCGACTGCAGTCCGCCGAGCAGCGAGACCATCATGAAGGGCACACCGACCCAGACGTTGACCATGACGGCGGCGGTGCGCTGCCAGAGGACGTCGCTGAGCCAGGCCGGCTGGGGCATATTGAGCCAGCCCAGCGCGGTGTTCAGGATGCCGCCCTCGTCGGCGAGGATCAGCCGCCAGGAGAAGACGGTGACGAAGGTGGGCACCGCCCACGGCAGGATCAGCACCAGGCGGTAGAAGGTGCGACCGCGGAGTTTGCGGTTGAGCAGCAGCGCGAGGCCCAGCCCGATGCCGTAGTGGAAGGCGACACAGATGGCCGTCCAGACGATCGTCCAGACGAAGTGCGGCCAGAACTGGCCGTCGGCGCCGGACAGGATCTCCGTGTAGTTCTCCAGGCCCACCCAGGAGAAGGAATCCGGGATCTCGTTGACGCCGATGGTCCGCCCGATGTTCTGGCTGTTGGCGTCGGTCATCGACAAGTAGATGCCGCGGGCGAGCGGGTAGAGCACGAGGGCGCCGAGGACGGCGACGACCGGGGCCACCATGGCCCACGCGTACCAGTGCTTCTGGTAGGACAGCTTCATGCGGGCGAAGAGCCCGGGGCGCGGGGCGTCACCACGCCCGCCCTTGCGGGCAGCACCCTCGACGGCGACGGTCATCTTCGGCACCTTCTCGGCAGATCTCTGCGGGGAATCGGTTCGGGAACGCAGCTGTACGGCCGGCCCGCCCCGTGAGTGGGGCGGGCCGGCCGTGGGACTCAGGAGTAGTCCGGGAGCAGCTTCTTGTAGGACTTGGCGGTGTCGTCCAGACCCTGCTTCACGTTCACCTTGCCCTGGAGGATCTTGGTGACGTTGGTCTCGAAGTCGGTGTAGAGCGAGCTGTAGCTCGGGTCCGAGCCGCGCGCCTTGCCGGCCTCGGCCAGCACCGTCTGCATGTCGGCGAAGCCGGGCAGCGCCTTGACCTCGGCCGTGTAGGCGGAGGTGCGGGTCGGCAGAGTGCTGTTCTTCACCGCGATCTTGGCCTGGGTCTCACCCGAGGTCATGAAGCCGACGAACTTCTGGGCGGCCGCCTGGTGGGCTGCGTCGGAACCGGCGTAGACCGAGAGGTTGTGGCCGCCGATCGGGGCACCCTTGCCGGCGGAGCCGGCCGGGACGGTGGAGATGCCCAGGTTCGCCTTGTCCGAGAAGGCGGCGCCCTTGTAGATGTTGGTGAGCTCCCACGGGCCCTGGACGATCATCGCGACCTTGCCGCTGGTGAAGGCGTCCTGCATGTGGGCGTAGGAGTCGGCGGAGACGTCGAGCTTGGCGACACCGTCCGAAGCCAGCAGGTCCTTGCTGGTCTCGATGGCCTTGGCGGCCTTGTCCGAGTTGACGGTGATCTTCTTGCCGTCCGAGTCGATCAGGTCGACACCCTCGCCGTAGAGGAACGGCATCTGGTAGTACCCGGCCTTGTTGAGCCAGAAGCCCTCGGCGTCGGTCTTGGACGCGACGGCCTTGGAGACGCTCTTCAGCTCTTCCCAGGTGGTGGGGGCCTTGTCGAAGCCGGCCTTCTTCAGAAGGTCCTTGTTCCACATGAGCGCGAGGCTGTCGGTGACGATCGGCGCGCCGTAGGTCTTGCCCTCGTACTGGGCCTGCTTGAGCAGGGCCGGGGTGATGTCCTCGGAGTTCTTCAGCGCGTCGGTGCCGTCGAGCGGGGCGAGGAACTGCGACTTCGCCCAGGAACCGGTCCAGCCGACGTCGGCACGGATGATGTCCGGAGCGCCCTTGCTGCCGGCCGCGGTCTGGAACTTGTTCTGCGCCTGGTCGAACGGGACGTTGACGTAGTTGACCTTGATCGTGGGGTTCGCCTTCTCGAACTCCGCGATCATCGCCTTGTAGGTCGGCGCTTCGTTGGTCGCGTTCGAGGTGTCCCACCAGGTCAGGGTGACCGGGCCGGCGGCCTTGCCGCCCTTGTCGCCGTCGCCACCGCACGCCGTCGCCGCCAGTGCGAGACCCGCTACCAGCGCGGTGGCCGCTATGCCACGCCGCATGTGAACTCCTTCAGAGATGCCCGAGATGGCGGGGGCGGCCAGGGCCCCCAGCCGACCGCTCCCTCGCGGCGCCGGGTTCGGGCAGGAACGTAACAAGGATGCAAGACCGCCGAAAGACCTTGCGGCAACTTTCTGCAAGAGCGGCGGATCGTTACATCCACGTGTCCGTAGAGTTGCCGATACATCGCTTGACAGAGGCACTTTCCGCCGACCCCGACGCCTCCGCAAGGAGCGGCAGCATCTTTCGCAAGTCCTTGCAAAGCGGTTTACTTGCCCGACAGAGCACCGTCACTCCGGGCACATACCCGCGTTGACCTCGTTGGTTGTACGACTCCCCGACCCAGGACCGTACGAGAGGGACTCCCTATGACCCACGACCTCGCTCCCGCCGTCGACGTCCCCGTCTGCACGGCCGCCGAGGTGCAGCCTCCTGCAAGCTCTTCCAGCAAGGGCAGTGGCTGGTGGCGCGATGCAGTCATCTACCAGGTCTACGTGCGCTCCTTCGCCGACAGCGACGGTGACGGCATCGGCGATCTGCGCGGGGCCACCGCGCGCCTTCCCCATCTCGCACAGCTGGGGGTCGACGCCGTCTGGCTCACCCCCTTCTACGCCTCGCCGCAAGCCGACGGCGGCTACGACGTCGCCGACTACCGGGTCGTCGACCCGCTCTTCGGGGACCTCGGCGACATCGACGACCTGGTACGCACCGCCCACGAGCTGGGGCTAAGGGTGATCGTCGACATCGTCCCCAACCACACCTCGGACCACCATCGCTGGTTTCTGGAGGCGCTGGCCGCTGAACCCGGGGGAGCTGCCCGCGACCGCTACCACTTCCGCCCCGGCAAGGGTGTGGCGGGCGAGCTGCCGCCCAATGACTGGGAGTCCGTCTTCGGCGGTCCCGCCTGGACCCGCACCCCGGACGGAGAGTGGTACCTCCATCTCTTCGCACCCGAGCAGCCCGACCTCAACTGGGACAACCACGAGGTGCACGAGGAGTTCGACGCGGTCCTGCGCTTCTGGCTGGACCTCGGCGTCGACGGTTTCCGTGTCGACGTCGCGCACGGCATGGTCAAGGCGTCCGGCCTGCCGGACATCGGCCACAAGGAACAGGCCAGGCTGATCGGCACGCAGACGTTGCCCTTCTTCGACCAGGACGGGGTGCACGAGGTCCACCGGTCCTGGCGCAGGCTTCTCGACTCCTACCCAGGAGACCGGATCGGAGTCGCGGAGGCCTGGGCGCCCGGCCCGGAACGCCTCGCGCTGTACGTACGCCCCGACGAACTGCACCAGGCGTTCAATTTCCAGTTCCTGAAGTGCCCCTGGGACGCGGAAGCGATGCGAGACGTGATCAATGAGTCACTGATGGCCACCGCCTCCGTCGGGGCGCCGACCACCTGGGTCCTGTCCAACCACGACGTCGTACGCCACGTCACCCGCTACGGCGGCGGGGAGCAGGGACGGCGCCGGGGCCGCGCGGCCGCGCTGATGATGCTGGCGCTGCCCGGCTCGGCGTACATCTACCAGGGTGAGGAGCTGGGCCTGCCCGAGGTCCTCGACCTGCCGGACGAGGTGCGCCAGGACCCCGCCTTCTTCCGGGCGGCCGGCCAGGACGGCTTCCGGGACGGCTGCCGGGTGCCCATCCCGTGGACCACCGAGGGGCCCTCCTACGGCTTCGGGCCCGGAGCCGGCTGGCTCCCGCAGCCCGAGGACTGGCGGGAGCTGTCCGTCGAGGCCCAGACCGGCGACGCACACTCGACGCTCGAGCTCTACCGCTCGGCGCTGGCCCTGCGGCGCCGGCTGCCCGGGCTCGGTGATCCCGCAGGCGGTGAGGGCGGTGCAGCCTCCGGCAGCGTGGGAATGCGGTGGCTGCCGGCGCCCGACGGCCTGCTCGTCCTGTCCCGGCCGGGGCTGGTCTGCACTCTCAACACCGCCCGCCACGAGGTCGAAATCCCGCTGCCCGGCAGGCTGCTGCTCTCCTCGGAGACCATGAGGGCGACGGCTGACACAGCCCGTATTCCGGCCGATTCCGCTGCGTGGTGGGCAATCTGAGATGCGACCGGTACAGTCCAATCCTGTGACCGCACGGCTTGCCGACATCGCAACCCAGGCGGGGGTCAGCGAAGCCACAGTCAGCCGCGTGCTCAACGGCAAGCCCGGCGTGGCAGCGGCCACCCGCGAATCCGTCCTCGCCGCTCTCGACGTGCTCGGGTACGAACGCCCGGTGCGGCTCCGGCAGCGCAGCGCGGGCCTGGTCGGCCTGATAACTCCGGAACTCGACAACCCCATCTTCCCCGCCCTCGCTCAGGTCATCGGCCAGGCTCTGACCCGGCAGGGCTACACCCCGGTTCTCGCCACCCAGACGCCAGGCGGTTCCACCGAGGACGAGCTCACCGAGATGCTGGTCGACCGTGGGGTCTCCGGGATCATCTTCGTCTCGGGTCTGCACGCCGACACCACCGCCGACATGCAGCGTTACGACCAACTGCGCGGACAGGGAGTCCCCTACGTCCTCCTGGGCGGCTTCTCGTCCAAGGTCAAAGCACCTTTCGTCTCCCCGGACGACCGCGCCGCGATGCAGCTGGCCGTGACCCATCTGGTCTCGCTCGGCCACAGCCGGATCGGCCTTGCCGTCGGCCCGAAGCGATTCGTCCCCGTACTGCGGAAGATCGAGGGTTTCCAGCAGGCGCTCCAGGAACAACTCGGCCTCGCGCCCGAGGAGTCCGAGGAGCTGATCCAGCACTCCCTCTACACCCTCGAGGGCGGTCAGGCAGCCGCGTCCGCGCTGATCGAGCTGGGTTGCACCGCCGTGGTGTGCGCCAGCGACATGATGGCGCTGGGCGCGATCCGGGCCGCGCGCGGACGCGGTCTCGGGGTGCCGCGCGACGTCTCCGTGGTCGGCTTCGACGACTCCCCGCTCATAGCGTTCACGGACCCGCCGCTGACCACCATCCGGCAGCCGGTCCAGGCCATGGGACAGGCGGCGGTCCGCACGCTGCTCGAGGAGATCAGCGGGACCCCCGCGCCGCACAGTGAGTTCGTGTTCATGCCGGAGCTGGTGGTACGGGGATCAACCGCCTCGGGACCGGTACAGCGAACCTCCTAGCGGGCCGCGCAGCCCCCTCTCAGACCACGGAGGCCCCTTACTGGGACCCGGTGCGAGGGCTCCTCCGCAGGGCGGAGAGAATGCGCCGAAGACCAGTCCGCGGGATGATCGGTGCTGGGATGCGCATCTGGCAGACTCTCTCCCCATGGGTGAAGCGACCGTGAAGACACTGGAAGGCCGGACGGCCACCACGCCACCCATCGTGGACGAGGACCACCCGGCTTCGAAGCGGGCACGCGCTCTGCTCGGCCGGGTCCGAACGCCGCGTCGCCCCCGGCTCTGGTTCGAAATCCTGCTCATCGCGGTCTGCTACTGGACGTATTCACTCGTCCGCAACGCGGTACCTGAGCAGCGGGCCGCCGCCCTGCGCAACGCCGACTGGATCTGGAGCGCGGAGAGGACGATCGGGCTCGCTTTCGAGCAGACGGTCAACCATGCCGTGAACTCGGTGACATGGCTCATCGTCACGATGAACTACTACTACGCGACACTGCACTTCATCGTGACCATCGGCGTGCTGGTCTGGCTCTACCGCTGGCACCCCGGCCGTTACGCCGCCACCCGGCTCGTGCTGTTCCTGACCACGGGTGTGGCGTTGGTCGGTTACTACCTGTACCCGCTCGCGCCGCCTCGGCTGATGAGCGGGCAGAAGTTCATCGACACGGTGCTGGTGCACCACACCTGGGGTTCGATGGCCTCGGGCAACTTCAAGAACATGTCGAACCAGTACGCCGCGATGCCGTCCATGCACATCGGCTGGTCGCTGTGGTGCGGGGCCACCATCTTCGCGCTGGCCTCGGCGCCCTGGGCCAAGATCCTGGGCCTGCTCTACCCGACGCTCACCCTGGTCGTCATCGTGGCCACCGCCAACCACTTCTGGCTGGACGCGGTGGGCGGCCTGCTCTGCCTGGCCTTCGGTTACCTGATGTCGTACGGCTGGTACGGCGCGCTCCCGCAGCGGCTGCCGAAACTGGTCGAGGACGACCGGGCCCGGCAGCGGAGTGACGACGGTCTCGTCCCGGACGGTGTCCGGGTCTAGACGGGACGGGGGCCACAGCCCCCGGCTCCACTGCGGGCAGCCGCTCCGGGCCGTGCGGGCCGGGCCGTGCGGGCCGGGCCGTGCGGGCCGGGCCGGCTCAGGACCTGCGAGGTCGTGTGCGAGAGGGAGAAGTAGCCCGGTCGGGCACGGTCCGGGGAGGCGCTCGCCGGGGCGTCGGTGTCTATCGCGTACACCATGAGAGGGGTCGAGCCCGTCGGGCCGGTCGCCGTGGCACGCAGGCGGTAGCGCTCGGTTCGTGTGGCTTCGCGGGCGAGCGGGGTGCCGCCCTCGTACATCGAGTGCGGCAGCACATCGTTGGCAACGCGCAGCTGCGCGGTACGCCACGCACCCGCCGCGTGGTCCCATTTCTCCAGCACGAAGCCGGGGCCGGAGCCGGGCTCGTCGCCGGGCTCGTGGATCAGGCCCTCCATCTGAAATGCGAGCCGCAGATGCCGGTACGCGTGGGTGTTGCCGTTGCGGAGGGTGACGGTGAACTCCTGGGCCGCGCCGGCGCGGACCAGATCGAGGCGTCCTCCCCTGGTCCCCGCGTAAACCGTCAGCAGGGTGGGGACTGCTGGCCTGGGAGGAGTGCTCACCGCGATCCGGGGCGAAGGCGGAGTGGAAGCCGCCGTCCGGCTCGGGCTGGGGCTCGTGCGCGTCGACGGGCCGGCCGATGGACCGGCCGATGGACCGGGCGCCGGCGATGTCGGCGTGGCCGCCGACGTGGCGCCGGCCGGACCGCGCGCGGCCTCCCCCTCGCCGCAGCCCGTGAGAGCCCCCGCGATCAGTACAGACAGCACCGACAGTGCCGCGCAGGCAGCGCTTCTTCCGCCAAGACGCATGCCGGGCCCCCTCTGTCGTCGATATCCCGCCAAGCAGACTTGAAGTAAACAGCGGCCGGTCACCCGGGAACTGACTGCAGATATAACTTTTCGGATTCGCGGATGACGGTTTGATCACGACCCTCGAAGCGAGGGGCGCGCCGCCGTGCCCTGCCCCGGGAGGTGATGTGCCCGCCGGTCTAACGGCATTCCTCCTGGACCGCGAGGGTGAACTCTCCCGCTGCGTGCGCGCGGCGAGTTGACTCCATTTCACATGCGATGATCATATTTTTCCGATTGTGTCCGCAATCAGGAGGTCATCCGAATGGAGGGGCAACGTGCGATCGCTGCCTTGGATCAACAATTGGGCCGTCCGAGCCGCCTTGATCATCGCTGCGGCTTTCGGCCTGCTAGCTGTGAACACGGCGAACGGTGAAGCCGTCGCGGTGGTGGCCAAAGCCGAGACTCCGGTCCAGAAATACGGAAAAGTCCGCGTCTGCGGCGTCTACTTGTGCGACGCATCAGGCAAACCCGTTCAGCTCAAGGGCATGAGTACACACGGCACGCAGTGGTACGCCCATTGCCTGACCGACGCCGCACTGGATGCGATGGCCTACGACTGGAAGGCGAGCGTCCTGCGCGTCGCGACGTATGCGAGAGAGGGCGGGTACGCGGCGAATCCGGCGAAGTTCACCAAGCTGGCGAGCGATCTGGTCGACAAGGCAACCAGCCGCGGCATGTACGTCATCGTGGACTGGCACATGATTCACCCGGGCGACCCGAATGCCGACATCGCCAACGCGACGGCGTTCTTCAAGGCGATCGCCAAACGGCACAAGAACAAGACCAATGTGCTCTATGAAATCGCCAACGAACCCAACCGGGTGAGCTGGTCGAAGATCAAGACCTATTCGGACAAGGTCATCAAGGTGATCCGCGCCGAGGACCCCGACAGCGTGATCCTGGTCGGAAACCATGGCTGGTCCACGCTCGGCAAGTCAGACGGTTCCACGGAGCAGAAAATTCTCGACAACCCCGTGCGCGCCTCCAACATCATGTACACGTTCCACTACTACGCCGCCTTCTACCGGGACAAGTTCCGCGCGCACCTCGACCGTGCGTCCAACAAGCTCCCCATCTTCGTGACGGAGTGGGGCGCCCCGTCCTACACGGGGGTCGGCAGCGACTTCCCCATGTCGCAGAAATTCGTCGACCTGCTGGCCAAGAAGAAGATCAGCTGGACCGCCTGGGCCCTCGCCGACAACGTCAAGGAGATGTCGGTGTTCAAGCAAGGCGCTTGCAGCGGCGGCAAGTTCGCCGGACCCGGTGTGCTCAAGCCGGGGGGAGTCTGGATGCGTGAGCGGATCAGAGGTTGAGCAGGCATGTGAGCCAGTTGGACCCGGTCGAGTCGGACCTGGTCGAGCCAGGCGGCCGAACCGACCACCGCCTGGCGTCGTCAACAGCCCCCAGGAGCACGCACGATGGCAAACCCCAGACAGTCGCGAAGAATCATGCTGCCCACCTTGGCCGCCTCGTCAGCCGCCGCGGTGGCCGCCGGACTGCTCGCCCTGAGCCCGAGCGGCGGAGCCAGCGCCCAGCCCCGGCCCGGTACGGGCCCCGCCGCTGCCCCCTTCGAGATCAAGACCATCTCCTCCGGATGGAATTTCCCCTGGGCAACGAGCTGGCTGCCGGACGGCTCGGCGCTGGTCACTGAGCGGGACTCGTTCCAGGTCTCCAGACTCACCCAGTCCGGAACCAGGACCAGGATCCCGGTCGCGCCCTCCCTCGCGGCCGCCGAGAAGGCGGGTGGCGACCTGCTCGGCATCGCCGTGTCGCCCAACTGGAGCCGCGACCACCACGTCTACGTCTATCACGGGGTCAAGGAGGGCAACCGGATCGCCCGGATGACGTATGACGGTTCCACCCTGAGCAATTACAAAGTGCTCGTCACCGGCATCAAGAGGGGCCTGCACGAGGGCGGTCGGCTCAAGTTCGGCCCCGACGGCTACCTCTACGCCACCACCGGCGACGCCGACACGGCCTCGGACGCGCAGGACAAGAAGTCCCTCAACGGCAAGATCCTGCGTATGACCGGCGACGGCAAGCCGGCCCCGGGCAATCCGTTCGGCAACCTCGTCTACTCCTACGGCCACCGCAACCCGCAGGGCATCACCTGGGACGCGGAAGGCCGCCTGTGGGAGACCGAGATCGGCCACAACAAGTGGGACGAGCTCAATCTCATCCGGGCGGGCAAGAACTTCGGCTGGCCCACCTGCGAGGGCCGCTGCTCCACCACCGGCCTGGAGAACCCCGCGCGGCAGTGGCGCCCGAGAGAGGGGGGCGTGCCCAGCGGCCTCACCTACACCGAAGGCGCCCTGTACGTCACGTCGCTGAAGGGCCAGCGGCTCTGGCGTATCCCAGTCACCGGGTCGACGCTCGGCACCTCGGTCGCGCACTACGTCGGAGAGTACGGGCGGCTGCGCTCCGTCGAGAAGGTCCCTGGCAAGAGGGCCCTGTGGATCACCACCGACCGAGCCGGCAAGGACGCGGACCGGGTGCTGCAGGTCGAGCTCGGGTAGCAGCCCCCTGCCTCGGGGGTACGAGGACGTACTGCAGATGGGGGAAGGACCGGGCCCAGGCCCGGTCCTTTTCACGTCGCGGCTCGAACGGCTGTCAAGGCGTGTGCCCCGCGGCCGCGGGGCACGACCCCTCCCCCGGCCTCGTGGTGGCTCCCGCTCATGTACGGGCTCCACCCGGCACGGCCGGGTGGTGCCGAGTGCGGGTGCGGACCCGCTCCCGGCTCCACCCATGCGGCTGCCTGAGGAGGAAACGACGACTCAGGTGTTCTCGGACTCGACCAGAGCCTTCCGCAGAACAGGACGAGCGGACACTTCGGGGGCGCCGCCTGAGGGGACGGCGCTGCGTGAGGGAACAAGGACACGGCCCACGATCACGGCGTAGAACAGTCCGGAGGCCAGGACCAGGGCGAAGTCGGGCGGGTACAGGGTGAGCATCCGCCAGAGCGCCGCGCATACCCAGATCAACGCCGTACCGCCGCTCCAGACCCAGACGCCGGTCCGCAGGCGCCGGCTCCCGTCCTTCTTCGCGGTGGCCGATCCGGTGGGGCGCCAGCTGAGGCGCCGGCCGCGCACCATGTCCCAGATGGCGAACGCATGGGCCCAGCCGTACATCAGGCGCGCCGCCCACGCTTCCAGTCGATAGGGGCACTTGTGCCACCACGGAAAGACGACGGTGACGTAAAGGACACTGGGCAGCACCAGCACCGTGTACTCGACCTTGAGCTTGTCCGGCATGACCACCAGCAAGGCGATGGGAATCAGCGGGGCCGCGAAGGTGAAGAGCGCCGTGTGAATGTAGTAGAGGAAGCCGGAAAGGTAACAGAGGCGGCTGGAAAGCCTCAGTTCGGCGTTCCAGAACTTCTTGCTTCCCAGGAGGCTCATGGAGCCCGAACACCAGCGGTACTGCTGATGGAAGAAGGCCGTCACATTGTCCGGGCAGACCCCGGTGGCGAGAGGAATCGGCACATAGCGCAGGCTCCACCCCAGACGGCGCAGGTCGAAGCCGGTGTGTACGTCCTCCGAGTGGTCGATGAGGGTGGTGCCGCCGTTGTCGTCGAGAGCGGCACGGCGGTACACGGCGCAGCTGCCTACACAGATGGCCCCGTCGCGGCGCTGCCGGGAAACCTGGACCGCCCGGTAGAACAGCTCCTGGACGGCACCGGCCCCGCGCTCGATCCACGACTGCTGACCGAGCACGCGGAAATACTGGGGCGACTGGACGATGCCGGTCCGCGGATCGTCCTCCATGTACGGGAGCAGCTCGTCGAGCAGGTCCGCGCGAGGTGCGAAATCGGCGTCGAGGATGAGGATGTACTCGTCGTCGGACATGCTGAGGCCGTAGTGGAGGTTGCCGGCCTTCTTGTACCAGCCACGGTTGGGCCGGCTGCCGTACACGAAACCGAATTCGGCGGCCAGGCCGGCGAGCTCGGCGTTGTCGGAGTCGTCGAGGACGTACGGAGTGGCCTCGCCGGGGTAGCGGTCGGCGAGCCGACGCACGTGCGTCCAGGTGTTGCGGAGCACTTCGACGGGCTCGCCGCACACCGGCAGGAAGACTCCGACGGTCGGGTAGGTCTCCGGACACCACTCCCGCACCAATCGGTCATGCGCCTTCAGGTCGAAATCGACGGTGAAGGCGTTCACCCGCAGGGAGATCACGTAGTACAGGACCGTGCCGATCAGGAACGGCAGGAAGACGTACAGCCAGGGTGACGACTGCACCAGCTTGAACTGGCTGAAGGCGAGACAGCTCATGCTGATGAGCGAACTCGCCGTGAGGACCCACAGGCGGCGCCTGACGTAGGAGTACTTCTCCTTGTCGTTCGGGGGCTGCGGCAGCACACAGGTCTCTGCCTCCCCGGGTTGGCTGATCTGCGGAGCGACCGCCGGCCGGCTCACGTCCGGCAGCGCTTCGGCGGAGTCAGGGATCATCGCCTGGCTCCCCACGAGGAGCAGTTCCCCCGGTGCGCCAACCGTTGTGGTACGCGGCAGCCGGTTCTTCGTCTTGACAGGACCGGCCCACCGTCCGATCTGGTCATGGCCTTGCGGCAAGCGTGTTCAGCAGCAAACATCGGCATGGATTGCTCCTTGAGCCCGCAACGTCGGAGGGAAGGGGACCGGTCCGACGTTGCTCACGACGGCACCGGTCAGCTCAACGACATCCGGCCGGAGCGGGGGCCGCATTTCCGGTTGGGCCGATTGCTGCGAATTTCGTCCCCTGGCCGATTCGGATCAGGCCAAGCAGCCCTACGGTCGGGCCGAATGGGTACCGGCGGCCGCACCCGGGGTTGCGCCGGAAACGGAGATCTCCCCTCGCGCCACGTTGCTCGAGGGCGTGCCGGGCTGTCTGATCGGGAGGTTGACGGTTCACCGTTCCGACAAGGCCGCCCGGACAGGGCCTACGCCCCGTAGAACAGTTCCTCGACGACCGCCCGCGCGCGCCGCGTCGTGCGCCGGTAGTCGTCGATCAGCTCGCCCGCGCGGCCGGGACCGTACCCCAGGTACCGTCCCACGGCCGCCAGCTCCCGTCCGTCCGAGGGGAACGTGTCGCCCGCCCGGCCGCGTACCAGCATGACCGCGTTCCGCACGCGCGTCGCCAGGACCCACGCCTCGTCCAGGGTCTGGGCGTCCTCGGTCGGGATCAGGCCCGCCGCCCGCGCGGCGGCCAGCGCCTCGCGGGTCCGCGTGGTGCGCAGGCCGGGTTCCGCCCAGGCATGCCGCATCTGCAGCAGCTGGACGGTCCACTCGACATCGCTCAGCCCGCCCCGGCCGAGCTTGGTGTGCAGCGTCGGGTCGGCGCCGCGCGGCATGCGCTCGGACTCCATCCGGGCCTTCAGCCGGCGGATCTCACGCACGGCGTCCTCACCCAGCCCCTCCGGGGGGTACCGCAGCGGATCGATGAGGTCGATGAAGCTCCGGCCCAGCTCCTCGTCGCCCGCCATCGGCGCGGCCCTCAGCAGGGCCTGGCTCTCCCAGACCAGGGACCAGCGCCGGTAGTAGGCGGCGTACGAGGCGAGCGTCCGCACGATCGGGCCGCTCTTACCCTCCGGGCGCAGATCGGCGTCGATGAGCAACGGCGGGTCGGCGGTCGGGAGTTGGAGCAGGCGGCGCATTTCGGTGACAACGGTCTGCGCGGCCCTGGCGGCGTCGTGCTCCCTGACCCCCTCGCGCGGTTCATGTACGAACAGCACATCCGCGTCCGAGCCGTAGGCGAGCTCATGGCCGCCGAAGCGGCCCATGCCGATGACCGCGAAGCGCGCGGGCAGCGTGTCGCCCCACTGCTCGCGCACCGCGGCACGCAGGGCACCGGAGATGGTCGCCGCGTTGAGGTCCGTGACGGCCTTGCCCACGAGGTCGACCAGTGCGCCGGCGTCCTCCTCCGCGGGGCTGTCCTCCGTGCCGTACGAGCCGATGATGTCGGCCGCGGCGGTACGGAACAGCTCCCGCCGCCGTACTCCGCGCGCCGCCGCCACCGCGCCCTCGGCGGTGTCGGCGCGGTTGACCGCCGCCAGCACCTCCTGCTCCAGGTGGTCGCGGCCACGCGCCTTCAGCCCCTCCGGGTCGCCGAGCAGAGCGACCGCCTCGGGCGCGCGCAGCAGCAGGTCGGGAGCGAAGCGCCCGGCTGACAGCACCCGCGCGAGGTTCTCGGCGGCGGCGCCTTCGTCGCGCAGGAGTCGCAGGTACCAGGGCGTCTTGCCCAGCGCGTCGGAGACCTTGCGGAAGTTGAGCAGGCCCGCGTCGGGGTCGGCGGAGTCGGCGAACCAGCCCAGCAGGACGGGCAGCAGCGTGCGCTGGATCGCTGCTTTGCGGGACACCCCCGAGGCGAGCGCCTCCAGATGCCGCAGCGCGGCGGCGGGGTCCGCGTACCCGAGGGCCTCCAGACGCTGCCCGGCCGCCTTGGGGCTCAGCCGGGTTTCGCCGGGTGTGAGCTGCGCCACGGCGTCCAGAAGCGGCCGGTAGAAGAGCTTCTCGTGCAGCCGCCGCACCACCGAAGCGTGCCGCCGCCAGGCCTGGTTCAGCTCGGCAACCGGATCGGTGCGCATGCCGAGCGAGCGCCCGAGGCGCCGGAGATCGGCCTCGTCCTCGGGCACCAGATGGGTGCGGCGCAGCCGGTAGAGCTGGATGCGGTGTTCCATCGCCCGCAGGAATCGGTACGCCTCGGCGAGCTGAGCGGCGTCCACCCGCCCGACATAGCCGCCGGCCGCCAGTGCCTGCAGGGCGTCCAGGGTGGTGCCGCTGTGCAGTGTGGCGTCACTGCGTCCGTGCACCAACTGCAGTAGCTGTACGGCGAATTCGACGTCCCGCAGGCCGCCGGGACCGAGTTTGAGCTCACGCTCCACCTGCGCCACTGGGATGTTGTCGACCACCCGGCGGCGCATCTTCTGCACGTCGGGGACGAAGTTCTCGCGCTCGGCGGCCTGCCACACGAGCGGCGCCACCGCGTCCTCGTAGTCCGCGCCCAGGTCGGGGTCGCCCGCCACGGCACGGGCCTTCAGCAGCGCCTGGAACTCCCAGGTCTTGGCCCACCGCTGGTAGTAGGCGAGATGCGACGACAGGGTGCGGACCAGCGGACCGTTCCTGCCCTCGGGCCGCAAATTTGCGTCGACCGGCCAGATGGTGCCCTCGACCGTGGTCTCGGAGCAGATCCGCATCAGATGCGAGGCGAGCCGGGTCGCTGCGCGCAGTGCCTTGCCCTCGTCCGCGCCGTTCGCGGGCTCGGCGACGAAGATGACGTCCACGTCGGAGACGTAGTTCAGCTCGTGGCCGCCGCACTTGCCCATGGCGATGACCGCGAGCCGGCACATCGCGGCGTCCTCGGGGGCGGCGGCACGGGCGATCGCGAGAGCTGCCCGCAGCGTCGCCGTGGCCAGGTCGGCCAGCTCGGCCGCCGCCTGGGCGACATCGGTCGTACCGCAGACGTCGCGTGCCGCGATCGCCAGCAGGCAGCGCCGGTAGGCGATGCGCAGCGAGACCGGGTCGGTCGCCTCGGCAAGGCAGCGCTCGAACTCCTGAACACCCGGGTGCAGATCGGCCGACTCGTAGGTGACCAGCGCCCGCCAGTCGCGCGGATGGCGTGCCAGATGGTCGCCGAGTGCCTCGGATGCGCCGAGCACCCCGAGCAGCCGGTCACGGAGCGGCTTCGCGGCGACCAGGGTGGAGAGCATGGCCCGCCGCTCCTCCGGGTCCTGGGCCTCCACGAGCCGCACCAGCCCGAGGAGCGCGAGATCGGGGTCGGCGGTGGCGCCGAGGGCGTCGAGCAGCACCGGGTCGGTGCGTACGGAGGACAGCTCGGCGGTGTCGAGCAGCCGCCCGGCGGCGGACGGATCGGTGAAGCCGTGCCGCAGCAGTCGCGTGAACGTACTGCTCCTGCGCCCGGGCACCGACGTCATCCCGCCGCCTCCGTCCGATCAAGCCCCGGCCGATCCGGGACCGGCCGATCAAGGTCCGGTTCCCGAGCCTAACCCGCGGGGTCGCGCAGGTCACCGAGTGAGATAGCCAACATCACTCACTTCTCGAACAGATGAACCGAAAGACTGACCTTTCAGTCTTCTTCGCTGCTCAGCGGCTTCCGCACCTTGAAACACCGAAAGCACATCTCTTCATGTCTGCATACCGGCGCGTCCTCTGCGCGGCCCTGCTCATAGCCCTGCTCGCGGGAGCGACGGGCATCGTGTCCCTGGTGGGAGCGGGGGAGGCCACCTCGTCGGAGTCGTCCACGACCGTGCCGGTCCCGCCGACGCGCACGAGCGGGGAGTCGGTGATGCAGATCGTCGCCCACCCGGACGACGACCTGTTCTTCATGAACCCGGACCTCAGCCAGTCCATCGCCGCGCGCCGGAGCCTGACATCCGTGTACCTGACCGCGGGTGAGTCGGACGGCGTGAACGCCGCCAAGGGCCCTCACCTCAGGGATCCCGAGCCGCGCGCCGACAAGGCCCGGTACGCGGAGGCACGGCAGAACGGCATCCGCGCCGCCTACGCCCAGATGGCCACCGGCAACCGGACCAGCCCCTGGCAGCGCAGCGTCATCCGTACCGCCGGTGGCGGCACGGCGGAGCTGGACGTCCTCAAGGCCCGCCCCGAGCTGAGTCTGGTGTGGGTGCAGTTGCGGGAGGCGGGCAGCATCGCGGGTGACCGTCCGCACAGCCTGCACGGGCTGTGGGACGGCAGGGTGTACGCCCTGCGGTCCCGGCTGTCCTCGGGCACCCCGGTCCGCACGGGTTTCTCGTACACCAAGGAGCAGACCGTCCGGACGATCACCGGTCTGCTGGAGCGCTTCCGGCCCACCTTCGTCCGGATGCAGGACCCGACGCCCGGCCGCTCCGCACAGACCCACAAGTACAGCGACCACCAGGACCACATGTACGGCGCCCGGTTCGTGCAGGCCGCGCTCGCCCGGTACGCCCGGTCCGGCGACCGCCCGCACTTCTCGGTCCAGAACTACCTGGGCTACCTCAACGGCGGCCTGCCGCACGCCCTGGACCCCGCGGCGGCCGCGGCGAAGCTGAGCGTTCTGAAGACGTACGCCTGGATGGACCACACCGACTACTGCGGCAGCGACGCCGGCTGCGGCGACCGCAAGGTGGCGGCCCGTCCCGCCGGGCGGGACTGGGCGCAGAGCATCCGGTACGCCCGCGGGGAGAGCACGTCCTGGCTGCAGGCCGGGCCGGGCGGTGGCCAGTGGGCGTTCGCGGTGCTGGACGGCCGCCTGGCCGTCTGGCAGCGGCCGGGCGGCGACACCGCATGGACGGGGCCGCGGCTGTTGCCGGGCGCCGGGATCGATCCCGGGGTGCGTACCGCAAAGCTTCCCGACGGCCGGATCGCCGCCTTCGCCACCCGGACCACGCTCGGCGCCGAGGCCGCCGGCTACCGCAGGGCCGTCGTCGTCACTGTGCAGCGCACGCCCGGCGGCGGGTTCGGCCCGTGGCAGTCGCTGGGCACTCCCGAGCGCGACGACGAGACGTGGACCTCAGCCATCAGCGCCCCCGCGGTGACGGTGGACACCGCCGGCCGGATGACGGTTCTGCTGCGCGACGGCAGCCGGACGCTCAGCGCCCGCGCGCAGCGGGCCGACGGCAGTTGGGGGCCGTGGCGGAGTCTGGGCGGAAAGGCCCTGCACGGGGACCCGGTCACCGCGACGGACCGGGCCGGCCGCTCCTATGTCTTCGCCGCGACCCCGACGTCGGTACTGGTGTGGCCGGGGCGCGAGGCACCGGGGACGCAGAGACAGGGAGAGCGGGGACCGGCGCACCGGGAACCGGCGCGGCAGGGACCGGCGCGGCAGGGACCTTTCCCCACCGGCCTGCCGCCCACCACCGGCCCGCTCACGGCGGTGCCGGACGGCGACGGCGTACGGCTGTACTTCCGCAAGCCCGACTCCGGCGATGTCCGCACGGCGCTCGTCTCGGCCGGCGGTGCGCTGCCCGTCTCCGTCTCCCCCGTCGTGGAAGCGGGCGGCAAGGCCGGTTTCGGCCCGGTCAGCGCCTCCGGGTCCCTGCTGGCGGCCAGGTCCGGTACGGGGGCTCTGGCCGTCCGGCCGGGCAGCGCTCCCGGCTGGACGACGACGGGTCCGATGTTCGCCGGAGCCCCGGCGAGCGTCCCGCAGAGCTCCGGGACCATCGGTCTGGCGGTACTGGGCCTGGATGCCCGGCTGCACTGGACCACCACGGCAAACGGCTCCCTGGCGCCCTGGCAGGCCGTCGGCCGATGAGTTCCGCGGGCGCGGGCGGTCCACACTGAGAAGGGTCCCGGCCTCCTCGCGAGCGGAAGGAATCACCATGACGGAGCACCAGCCCCCCATCGGACCGCTGACCGAACTCGACACCAGGTACAGCAGCTCGGACGCGACCGCGACGCCGTGGTTCGAGGCCGTACAGCATCTGGACACGGCTGAGATCTTCTGGCTGTCGACCGTACGTCCCGACGGCCGGCCGCATGTCACGCCGCTGCTGGCCGCCTGGGTCGACGACGCGCTGTACTTCTGCACCGGCGCGGACGAGCGCAAGGCGAAGAACCTCGCCGCGAACCCGAACGTCGTCCTCACCACCGGGGTCAACGCCCTCCGCGAGGGCTTCGACCTGGTGATCGAGGGCCGGGCCGAGCGGGAGACCGACGAGAAGGCGCTCCAGCGCGCCGCGGACCGGTACGAGGAGAAGTACACCAGCGAGTGGCACTTCGACGTACGCGACGGAGCGTTCTGGGCGGAGGACAATCGGGCGGTGGTCTACCGGGTCGAGCCCACGACGGCGTTCGGCTTCGGCAAGGAGCCGTACAGCCAGACCCGCTGGCGTTTCGCGTAGCGGCGGTGATTCCGGTGCGGCCGGGCCGGGCCGACCGCTCGCTCCAGCCGACCGTCCGCCGCACGAAGCGGCCCGACTTCAGACTTCATGGGGTCACGCTTCGGTGACCGGCGCGTCCTCCGGCAGGCCGAAGTGCGTGCGGGCCTGTGCCTCCATCGCGTCCGTGCCGTCCCAGTCTCCGTGCCGCACCACCGCGGCGCCGCCCTTGGAGAAGGAGCGGCCGATCCACGCGTCGTACCAGGCACCGTCCGGGGCGGTGTCCTCGCGACGCACCTGGTGGCCGCCCTTCCTGTCCGGCGACAACTCCCACACCCACGGTGCCCGCACGGCCGTCCCCTGCACCAAGGTCCCGCCGCGGGAAGCCAGTTCGGAACAGACCGCTTCGATACCGACCTGCAGGGTGCCGTTCTCCGTCTCCCGGATCTCGACGACCTGCTCGGCACAGAACCAGCGGGCTGTGGGCGACAGTTCCACATAGTCGGACAGCACGCCGACGTCCTTTTCCAGCGAGGCGACCAGCGCATCGTGCACGACCGGCTGTACGGCCTTCCGCAGGACCGGGTCGACCTCCGGCGGCAGCGCGGTACATCCGAGGACCACTCCGGCCAGCACCACGTACGCCCCGGCGCCCCACCACCCACACACCCTGCTCATGTCCCCGTCCCCGTCCCTCGTCCGGCCTGCGAGCTGCAACGACAAGCTGGAGAGATCGTCGCAGCAGCCCGCATGACCATCAACCGAAGGGCCGCCACAGGTGGGCGGCTGCCACCATGGACGGTCCTGTCGGGCGTGCCGTCGTCAGCAGGTGCGTCCGACGTACGAGGCCCCGTCGATGCTGCCGGCCGATCCGAGCCAGGTGACCCCGGGGCTCACACAGCGCTCGTAATTGGGGCCCCATACCTCCACTTCGACGACCACTCGCGAGCCGTCGCTCGTGCAGTGGTTGTAGTACGCGTCGCTGGAGGTCGAGTAGAACCCGCAGGGGTTGGCGACCGCCGACGGGGCGGCAGCCGTGGACAGTCCGAGGATGAGGGGTACGGCGCCGAGGACGACCGACAGGGTACGGCGAACGCTCACGAGGCAACTCCTTCATGTGGGCGCGATGCCCGAGCACTGAGATGGGATGTATACGGAGAGCATTCCATTTCTCACTCTCCGTAGTAGTCGATCTCGCTCGGACGAATGCAGGAGTTCACCGGATCGAGTGCGGAGGCACCGTGTGCACCCCCGGCCGGCTGTCGTACCGCGCCTATCAAGGTCGCCGCCGTCCGTCAAGTCCCGAAATGTAGCGACATGACGCAGTGCGGCCGCCAAGGCTTACTTGAAGCACGGGTTCACGCAGAGCAGGTGGCCCACCCGCACCGCCTCGAAAGCCCCGCGACGTGGCAGGGCCGTCCGGTACCTCGTCCCAAACTTTCATGATCAAGGAGAACACCATGTTCCGCACCTCCCGTACCCAGCGTCTGGCCCTGCTGACCGCCTCGACCGCCCTGGCCGCAGGAGGCTCGCTGCTGTCCTCCAGCGCCTTTGCCGCTCCGGCCGCGGCGCACACAGCTCCCGCCGGCGTGGTAGCGGATCACAACGACGGCGACCGGTTCAAGCACAAGAAGAAGCAGAAGAAGCGTTCCAAGAAGGTGACGGAGACGACGAGGACCACCGAGATCCGCAAGGACGGGACCGTCATCATCACCGAGAAGGTCAAGGTCACCGAGCGGAAGGGCCTCAACAAGGTCAACGGCAACGTCAACGGCAAGGTCAACCGCTAGGGTCAATCGTTCGCATCTTGCCGGGCTCGCAGGCCCTGGCACGCACGCTCGCCGCGTTGTCGCCGGTCGGCGTCGAGTGAGTGGGCGGTCCGACAGCTGAGACACCTCCGGGCCGACGGTCGATGACCGTCGGCCTGGAGTTCCACACCGGCTGAAAGATCGTTGGCCTGCGCCTACAGCACCGGCAGGTTCTTGCGGAGCTCGAAGGCCGTGACCTCCGAGCGGTACTCCTCCCACTCCTGCTTCTTGTTGCGCAGGAAGAAGTCGAAGACATGCTCGCCCAGCGTCTCGGCGACCAGTTCGCTCCGCTCCATCAGCGTGATCGCCTCGCCCAGGTTCTGCGGCAGCGGCTCGATGCCCATCGCGCGGCGCTCCGCGTCCGACAGGGCCCAGACATCGTCGTCCGCGCCCGCCGGGAGTTCGTAGCCCTCCTCGATGCCCTTCAGCCCGGCGGCCAGCAGGACCGCGTACGTCAGGTACGGATTCGCTCCGGAGTCGATCGAGCGGACCTCGACGCGCGAGGAGCCGGTCTTGCCGGGCTTGTACATCGGGACCCGGATCAGCGCGGAGCGGTTGTTGTGGCCCCAGCAGATGTACGAGGGAGCCTCGCCGCCGGAGCCGGCCGTACGGGCCGAGCCGCCCCAGATGCGCTTGTAGGAGTTCACCCACTGGTTGGTGACCGCCGAGATCTCGGCGGCGTGCTTGAGCAGACCGGCGATGAAGGAGCGGCCGACCTTGGAGAGCTGGTACTCCGCGCCCGACTCGTAGAAGGCGTTGCGGTCGCCCTCGAAGAGGGAGAGGTGGGTGTGCATGCCGGAGCCCGGGTACTCCGAGAAGGGCTTGGGCATGAACGTGGCCTGCACGCCCTGCTCCAGCGCGACCTGCTTCATGACCAGGCGGAACGTCATGATGTTGTCGGCGGTGGAGAGCGCGTCGGCGTAGCGGAGGTCGATCTCCTGCTGCCCGGGGGCACCCTCGTGGTGGCTGAACTCGACCGAGATGCCCATGGATTCCAGCATGGTGATCGCCTGGCGGCGGAAGTCCATGCCGACGTTCTGCGGGGTGTGGTCGAAGTAGCCGGAGCTGTCCGCGGGGGTGGGCCGGGTGCCGTCGACCGGCTTGTTCTTCAGCAGGAAGAACTCGATCTCCGGGTGGGTGTAGAAGGTGAAGCCCAGGTCGGAGGTCTTGGCCAGGATGCGCTTCAGTACGTACCGGGGATCGGCGAAGGAAGGCGAGCCGTCAGGCATCAGGATGTCGCAGAACATCCGGGCGGTACCCGGGGCCTCGGCGCGCCAGGGAAGGATCTGGAACGTGCCCGGGTCCGGCTTGGCGATCATGTCCGATTCGTACACCCGCGCGAAGCCCTCGATCGCGGAGCCGTCGAAGCCGATGCCCTCGTCGAAGGCCTGCTCCAGCTCCGCCGGAGCCACCGCGACCGACTTGAGGAAGCCGAGCACATCGGTGAACCACAGGCGCACGAAGCGGATGTCGCGCTCCTCGAGCGTACGGAGCACGAATTCCTGCTGCTTGTCCATAGCTACATCCTTGCAGTTCAGACGGCCTGTGCACCACCGCCCGGGCAGAGGGGAGAACCTCCAGTATCCCGACCCGTCGTTTCCGCCACATTACGCAACCCGTATGACGTGCGGCACGTCGCCGCCCACTACCATCTGGCCCCATGGGGGGATCCGGGCACACGCGGCGCGGGCGCATCAGGCGCCCCGCGGCGATGCTGTGCGCCCTGGCCACTCTGCTTGCCGGGCTTTTCCTCTGTGCGAGCCCCGGTGACCTGCACGGCGGCGGCGGTCCTGAGCCGGGCCCGCCGCGCGTCTCGACCGACGCCCATGCCGAGTACACCTGCCCGTTCGACCGCTCGGACTGCGGCCCCTTCTCACATCTGACGCCTGCGGTCCTCACGGCTCCGCCGCCCGACGCCCCGGTCGCCACGGCCGGCGAAGCGCACGCCGGAATCGTCGGGGCCGCTGCTGATATACGCGCCGCGGGGGCCCAGCCCCGCGCCCCCGACCTCCATGTCCTTCAAGTGCTGCGGACGTGAGCCGGGCCTCGCATCAAGGTTCTCGCCCCCATATCCCGCTCCCGCAGAAGGACACCTCTTCCATGGCTTCCAACAAGAACCAGAAGCAGAACAGCTCGCGCAAGGCCCGAATAGAGGAGATGCGCCGCGCCGAGAAGGCGCGTGACCGCCGCAACCGCATCATCGCCATCACCGTAAGCGCGGCCGTCGTCGCCGGACTTGTCGGCCTCGGCGCGTATGTCCTGAACGAGGAATCGGAGAAGAAGGCGAAGGCGGAGGCGGCCGTCAAAGCGCCGGTGACCGGCGAGAAGAGCTGGGACGCCAAGAAGCTCGGCCGCAACCACGTCGCCAAGGCCGTGAAGTATCCGATGAAGCCACCGGTCGGCGGTGACCACCACCAGATCTGGATGAACTGCGGGGGCGACGTCTACAAGAAGCCGGTCCCCGAGGTGAACGCCGTGCACTCGCTGGAGCACGGCGCCGTCTGGGTGACGTACAACGACAAGGCCCCGGCGGCGGACGTGAAGAAGCTCGCCGACAAGGTCGGCAAGACGCCGTACTCCCTGATGAGCCCGGTCAAGGACCAGTCCGGCGCGATCATGCTGAGCGCCTGGGGCAAGCAGGTCACGGTGGACGGCGCCGCCGACCCGCGGGTCGACCAGTTCTTCACCAAGTACGTGCAGGGCCCGCAGACCCCTGAGCCGGGTGCGGCGTGCACCGGCGGAATGGGCGAGCAGTGACCCGTACGCACTGGGCGGCCATCACGGCCGTCGTCCTCGCGCTGCTCGTCGCGGCGGCCGCCACGGTCGCCACCGCGAGTGGCGGCGCGTCGTCCGGGCAGGCCGCTTCCGCGGCCGCCCCGGCCGAGGACTCCGCGGACGCCGGTTTCGCCCGGGACATGGCGGTCCACCACCAGCAGGCGGTGGAGATGTCGTTCATCGTGCGCGACCGTACGGAGGACGAGGACGTGCGGCGGCTGGCGTACGACATCGCCAATACGCAGGCCAACCAGCGGGGCATGCTGCTGGGCTGGCTGGACCTGTGGGAGCTGCCGAAGATCTCGATGGGCGAGCCGATGGCGTGGATGGCGTCGGAGCAGTCGGGGACGGCGGAGCAGAAGCCGGGCGGCCACGGCGACGGGCACGGCGGCGCACACGATGGGCAGAGCGGCGGGCACTCCGGCGGGCACGAGGTGCGCGACGGCTCCCTCATGCCCGGCATGGCGACCAGGACCGAGATCGCGGCGCTGGCCGAGGCGGAGGGCAGGCAGGCCGAGATCCTCTACCTCCAGCTGATGACCGTCCACCACAAGGGCGGTGTGGTCATGGCCCGGGGCTGCGCCGACCTCTGCGAGATCGGTACGGAACGCAAGCTCGCCCAGGGCATGGTCGACGCCCAGGAGTCCGAAATGGCCCTGATGGCAGACCTGTTGAAGCAGCGGGGCGCCAAGCCGCGCGCCTGACCCGCTGCCGCGCGGCCGTCCGCCCGCCCCGGGCGCCCTGAGCTCGGGATGGGCGGGCGGCCGCCGCGCCTCCATGAGCTGCGGCGGTGGTCACGCGTGGCTGCCGAGCACCGCCCGCGCCACCGACCACGGGTCGTCCAGCATGACCAAGTGCCCGGACCGCTCGGCGGCTTCGAAGCGGGCGCCGAGCCGGTCGGCCAGCGCGGCCTGGCGGTCGAGCCACCGCATCGCGCACCGGCCATTGCTGCCGTCATGCCCGGCGAGGACCGTCACCGGCACGTCCGGGAGCGGGTGGCGCTCACGCAGCGCCAGCAGTTCCGCCGCCACGTCGAGGTAGCGCGCGTTCTCCAGCAGTGCGCCGCGCAGCACGCGCCCGGTGCGGTAGCAGCGGCGTACGAGCGCGTCCGGCGCCGGATCGCCGCCGCCCGTGCGCGAGAGCCGGACGAGCGCGCGGCGGGTGAGCGGGCCGAGCGCGGCCGGGGCGCCGGCGGCGGTGAGCACCGAGCCGAGGGTGCGGGCGGCGGCGGTTCGCAGGGCCGGGGCGGCGGGGGCACGGGCGTGCTCCTCGACGCTGCCGTCGACCAGGATCACAGCGGCCGTCCGGGCGGGCTGGAGACGGGCGAAGGCCTCCACATGGAAACCGGCGATGGAGTGGCCGACGACCGTGGCCGGTCCGGTCAGCCCGAGGGCGTCGAGCACTCCCGCGATGCGGTGTGCCTCCCCGGCGGCGGTGGGCGGGACGGCGGCGGGGGCGCTCAGTCCGTGCCCGGGCCGGTCGAAGCGGACGACGGTACGGGAGGGGGCCAGTAGCGGGACGACCCGGTCCCAGTCGTACCAGCTCATCGCCAGGCCGGCGCTCAGCACGCACACCGGTCCGCTGCCCTCGACAACCACATGCAGCGGCACGCCGCCGACCCGTACGAACGCCATGTACGCCCTTCCCGGTGCTCCGGCCGAGAACAGTACTCGCAGGTGCCTCCGGCCCCCGGAGGGCGCCAGATACCCGGTGGGGGTAGTCTGCGCTCTGTGACAACCTTGCGAAGGGCGGCGTACGGGCGGCAGTTGCTGCTGCTCGCCGTGCTGCTCCTCGGGATCGTCACCATGCACACACTGGGGCATCCCACCCAAGGGCACAGCGAGGGAACGGCGGCGCACACGGTGTCCGCGGCGCCGCCGGAACACCACACCGCCGGCCGCAGCGCCCCGCCACACACCGCCCCGCACACCGCGCTCCACGCAGCCGTGGAGTCCGCAGCCGGGCGGACCGCACCCGGACAGACCGCCGCCGGACGGGCGGGGCCGGAGCTGCCGGGTACGGACATGGACCCGATGTCCGTCTGTCTGGCGGTACTTGGCGCGCTCACCCTCTTCGTACTCGCCGCGGGACCGCTGCGCGCAGGCCCGGTCGGCGCGCTCCCGTCCGTTCCGGACCAGCTGCTTCGCGCGCTGTGGCCCGACCCGCCACCCCGTAAGGCCGTCCTCGCCAGGCTGTCGGTGCTGCGGATCTAGAACCGGGCCCCGCTGCCTGGGAACCTCCGCGCTCCGAGCGGTGTACCAGAAGCAGCAGACGCGCCCATCTGCACGCATCACCACACACCACGAGGTGCACTCAGTCATGCGCACTCACCACACTCGCCGCGCCGTGCTCGGCGCCGGGATCGCCGTCGCGGGTACGGGAGTTCTGGCCGCCTGCTCCGGCTCGGCCGGCGGTATGGACCACGGCTCGGCGAATCACGGCTCGGGGAACCACGGCGGCTCGCCGTCGGCCGCCCCGGGCTTCGTCACACCGGACGGCAAGGAGGTCGCCGCGGCCGAAGCGGGACGGGGCCGGGGCCCGGTTCGTACGGTCAGGCTGACCGCCACCGCCACTCCGCTCGACCTGGGCGGCGGCCGTACGGTCAGGTCCTGGGCGTACGGGGACCGGCTGCCGGGCCGGGAGGTCCGCGTCACGGCGGGCGACACGCTCGCGCTCACCCTCGCCAACAACCTGCCGCAAGCCACGTCGTTGCACTGGCACGGTCTGGCCCTGCGCAACGACATGGACGGCGTCCCCGGCCTGACGCAGCGCGACGTCCGGCCGGGCGCCTCGTTCGACTACCGCTTCACGGTCCCGCACCCCGGGACGTACTGGTTCCACCCGCACTCGGGCACCCAGCAGGACCGCGGCCTGTACGCGCCGCTGATCGTGGAGGACCCGCGAGAACCCCTGCAGTACGACAAGGAGTGGGTCGTCGTACTGGACGACTGGGTCGACGGGGTGGACGGCTCCACGCCGGACGGGGTGCTGGCCGAACTCGGCAAGGGCATGCGCCACGGGTCCGCCGGAACGGGCGGATCCGCCGGGTCCGGCGAGCCCGGTGGGCACTCCAGTCACGGCATGCCCTCACCGTCCCGGCGGGCCGGCGGCCCGTCCCGGATGACGACGGGCGCCACCAGCCCGCTGCTCGGCGGTGACGCGGGAGACGTCGCCCACCCGTACTACCTGGTCAACGGGCGGACGCCGGACGACCCCGCCGTCTTCACGGCCAAGCCCGGCGAGCGCATCCGGCTGCGCCTGATCAACGCCGGGGGCGACACCGCGTTCCGGGTCGCGCTCGGCGGCCATGAACTGACGGTGACGCACACGGACGGCTTCCCCGTGGAGCACGCGAAGACCGACGCCCTCCTCCTCGGCATGGGCGAGCGGTACGACGTCGTGGTCACCGCGCAGGACGGCGTCTTCCCGCTGACCGCGCTCGCGGAGGGCAAGAAGCAGACCGCCCGGGCCCTGCTCCGCACCGGCGGCGGCACTGCGCCGAGCCCGTCCGTACGGCCCCGCGAGCTGGACGGGAAGCTGCTGACGGCAGACCGCCTGAAGGCGCACGAGTCCGTGGCCCTGCCCGCCCGGAAGCCGGACCGCACGATCGGGCTGAAGCTGACGGGCGGGATGGACAAGTACGACTGGGCCTTCGACCGCAAGCCCTACTCCCCCGGCCGGCGCCACGCGGTCCGGGCGGGCGAGCGGGTCCGGGTGGTCTTCTCCAACTCCACGACGATGTGGCACCCGCTCCATCTGCACGGCCACACGTTCGCCCTGGCGGGCATGCCCGACGGTCCCCGCAAGGACACCGCGGTCATCCTGCCGAACGGCACGCTGACGGTGGACTTCGACGCCGACAATCCGGGCCTGTGGATGGTCCACTGCCACAACGTCTACCACTCGGAGGCGGGAATGATGACCGTGCTCGGTTACCAGAGGTAGCCCGGGCGGGGGCGCCCCCGCCCGGGGCGCCCCGCACCTGCCCGCCAGGCCATCGCGTCAGACAGACGATTACACTGGGCGGCGTGCCTCAACTACGCCTCGCTCTGAATCAGATCGACTCGACCGTCGGCAGCCTCGCCGCCAACGCCGAATCGATCGTCCATTGGACCCGGCACTCCGCCGAACAGGGCGCCCATCTGGTGGCGTTCCCCGAGATGGTGCTGACCGGCTACCCCGTCGAGGACCTCGCGCTGCGCTCGACCTTCGTCAAGGCCTCGCGCGACACACTGCACGCGCTCGCCGCGCGCCTCGACGCCGAGGGCTTCGGTGAGCTGCCCGTCATCGTCGGGTACCTCGACCGGTCCGAGAAGGCCCAGCCGCGCTACGGCCAGCCGGCCGGCGCCCCGCGGAACGCCGCCGCGGTGCTGCACCGGGGCGCTGTGGTGCTGACCTTCGCCAAGCACCATCTCCCCAACTACGGCGTCTTCGACGAGTTCCGGTACTTCGTGCCGGGCGACTCCATGCCGGTGATCCGGGTGCACGGCGTCGATGTCGCGCTCGCGATCTGCGAGGACCTCTGGCAGGAGGGCGGCCGGGTGCCGGCCACCCGGTCCGCCGGCGCCGGGCTGCTGGTCTCCGTCAACGCCTCGCCGTACGAGCAGGACAAGGACGACACCCGGCTCGAACTCGTACGCAAGCGTGCGCAGGAGGCCGGCTGCACCACCGCCTATCTGGCGATGATCGGCGGTCAGGACGAGCTGGTCTTCGACGGCGACTCGATCGTGGTCGACAAGAACGGCGAAGTCATCGCGCGCGCCCCGCAGTTCGCCGAGGGCTGCGTGCTGGTGGACCTGGATCTGCCTGCCGCCGCGCCCGAGCCGCCCTCGGGGGTCGTCGACGACGGATTGCGCATCGACCACGTGGTCCTGTCGGAGGACCCCGTCCCCGCGTACGAGGCCGAGGTCGGCGGCGGATACGCCGAGCGCCTCGACGACGACGAGGAGGTGTACTCGGCCCTGGTGGTGGGCCTGCGCGCGTACGTCGCCAAGAACGGCTTCCGGTCCGTCCTGATCGGCCTGTCCGGGGGGATCGACTCGGCCCTGGTGGCGGCGATCGCCTGCGACGCCGTCGGTGCCCAGAACGTGTACGGCATCTCGATGCCTTCGCAGTACTCCTCGGATCACTCCCGGGACGACGCCGCCGAACTGGCCCGCCGTACCGGGCTCAACTTCCGGACCGTGCCGATCGCGCCGATGTTCGACGCGTACATGGAGTCGCTGCAGCTGACCGGGCTCGCCGAGGAGAACCTCCAGTCACGGCTACGCGGCACGCTTCTGATGGCCGTGTCCAACCAGGAGGGCCACATCGTGTTGGCGCCGGGCAACAAGTCCGAGCTGGCGGTTGGCTATTCCACGCTGTACGGCGACTCGGTCGGCGCGTACGGCCCGATCAAGGACGTCTACAAGACGTCCGTCTTCCGCCTCGCGCAGTGGCGGAACCGGGCAGCTGAGGAGCGGGGTCAGACCCCGCCGATCCCGGAGAACTCCATCTCCAAGCCGCCGAGCGCGGAACTGCGGCCGGGTCAGGTCGACACCGACTCGCTGCCCGACTACCCGGTGCTCGACGCGATCCTCGCCATGTACGTGGACCGCGACCAGGGCATCGACTCGATCGTCGAGGCGGGCTTCGACCGGGAGCTGGTGGCCAAGACGCTGCGCATGGTGGACATGGCGGAGTACAAGCGCCGCCAGTACCCGCCGGGTACGAAGATCTCCGCGAAGGGGTTCGGCAAGGACCGCCGGCTGCCGATCACCAACGGCTGGCGCGAGCACTGACGGCTTGAGGCCCGAGGTACGGCGGAGGCCCGGGGATTCGTCCCCGGGCCTCCGGCCCGTCAGAGCTCGACGCGCGCCGCGATCGGCAGATGGTCGCTGCCCGTCTCCGGCAGCGTCCACGACGACACGGGCGTGAGGCCCTTGACCATGATCTGGTCGATCCGCGCCATCGGGAACGCAGCGGGCCAGCTGAAGCCGAACCCGTCCCCCGCCGCCCCCTGGGTGGAGCGCATCTGTGAGGTGACCGGGGAGAGCGCTCGGTCGTTCATGGTGCCGTTGAGGTCGCCGAGAAGGACGACCCGCTTCAGCGGATCCCGGACGATGGCATGGCCCAGCGCGTCCGCGCTGACGTCGCGCTGATGGGCGGTGAAGCCGGCGTTGAGCTTCACCCGCACCGACGGCAGATGGGCGACATAGACCGCGACCGGCCCCTGCGGGGTCTCGACGGTCGAGCGCATCGCGCGGATCCAGCCCAACTGGATGTCCACGGGCCGGGTGTCGCTCATCGGGTACTTGCTCCAGAGCCCGACCGTCCCCTGCACGGAGTGGTACTTGTACGTCGGCGCCAGCGCGCTCTCGTACGACGCGACCGCGCCCGCCTTCAGCTCCTCCAGCGCCACCACGTCCGCACCCGAGGCAGCCACCTTCTTCGCCGTGCCCTCGGGGTCGGGATTCTCGGCGTTGACGTTGTGCGTGGCGACGGTGAGGTTGCCGCCACCGCCCGACTTGCCGGTGACGAGTCCGCCGAAGAGGTTGAGCCAGACGACTGCCGGCAGCAGTACGGCGATCACCGCCGCCGCGGAGCGCCGCACCAGCGCGAGCACGAGCAGCAGGGGGATGGCGACGCCGAGCCAGGGCAGGAACGTCTCTGTCAAGCTGCCGAGGTTGCCGATGGTGTTGGGGATCTGCGCGTGGAAAATCATCAGCAGCGCGGTGAGCACGGCGAGGACCGCGAGAAGGATGCCGCGCCGCCAGATGCCGCGGTCGTGCCGCAGGCCCTTCAGCAGGCGCCGGAAGCCGGATCCGGTTCGCTCGGGCCCCGAGCTGCCGTTCCCCGTCTCCGTCACGTACGCCTGCGCCATACCGCTGCCCTCACTGCCTTGCCTCGCACACCGTCTCGCCCCCCTGACCCTAGGGGATGATCGGTGACTTTCCCTGCCGTCCTGAACGGCCGTACTGCCACGAGGACGACGGCACGGCGCGAGGAGTTCCGAACGCCCCGGTCAGGGCCACGGCTGTGACAAAACGCGCATACTCCGAAGCAGATCCGAAGCAGATGTGAGTGCGGACGGGAGTGCAGACAGCACCCTCGCCGCGCAGGTGGGTCACGGCCGGGGCCGGAGCCCTACGAGCACGGCGTCGACGATGCGCTCGGCCAGGTCCTCGTCGAGCGGGCCGTCCGGCCGCAGGACCGTCCGTACGAGCATCGGCCCCACCACCAGGTCGCCGACCAGGTCGAAGTCCAGGTCCGCCCGTATCTCCCCGCGCGCGATCCCGCGCCGGAGCACGTCGTTCAGCACCTCACGGCGGGCCGCGATAACGCTGTTCTGGTAGTGCTGCCACAGCTGCGGATAGCTCTGCACCTGCCCCAGCACACTGCGCAGCATCGCCGAGGAGCGCTTGGCCAGACCGCGGCGGCGCAGCCCCTCCAGCATGACGATGAGGTCGTCGCGAACCGAGGTCCCTGGGAGCGGCGGATCCTCCTGCTCGACGGACCGCATGACGTCGACGAAGAGGGCCTCCTTGCCCTCCCACCGGCGGTAGATGGTGGCCTTGCCCACGCCCGCGGTGCGTGCGATCCGCTCGATGGACAGCTCGACGAGAGGTACGCCGTCCTCAAGGAGCCGGACGACGCTCTCGATAATGGCGCGCTCGGCGGCCTCACTGCGCGGCCGCCCGCGCGGAGAGCCGCCCTTGGCGGGCTGCTCCGGCCGGTCCCTCAACGCCATGTCCGCCAGCCTCTCGCATATGACGTACGACAATCACCACGGAGGATTCTCACGCGAGCGCACGCGAGACCCGGCGGCGGGCCTGGAGAAGCGAGTGGGAAGCAGCGCCGTCCGCCCGCCGGGCAGTCATCCGGTCACTGTTCCCGGACGTCGGCGGGACTGCGGGCCGGCGCGCCGTGCGGGCTGGCGGCCGCGTGTCTCGCGCTCCGGCCCGGCATGAACAGCGCGACGACCACGGCACCCAGGACCGCGACGGCCGCCGCGCCGAGGGCGGTGATGTGCATGGCGTGGACGAACGCCTCGTGCGCCGGGCCGGTCAGCGCCCTGCCCTCCGGGCCGAGCCGCTGTGCGGCCGCCAGGGTCGCCTCGACCGATTCTCCCGCCGCGTGCCGCTCGTCGGGGGGGAGGACGGTGAGGTGGTCCCGGATGCCCATGCGGTAGGCCGTGGAAAGCAGCGAGCCGAGCACCGCGACGCCGAGCGCGCCGCCCACCTGCCGGAAGGCGTTGTTCATGGCCGACCCCGCACCGGCCTTTTCGCGCGGCAGACTCTGCATGACCACGACCGTGACCGGCGTCATGATGTGTGCCGTGCCGGTGCCCTGCAGGAAGAAGATCACTTCCAGCACCCAGATCGGGGTGTCGGTGCCGAGCAGCAGGAACCCGCTGAGTGTGACGGCCACGACCAGCAGTCCCGCCGCGCACGTTGCGCGGGCGCCGAAGCGCTGGACGGCCAGCTGGGCGCGAGGAGCGAAGATCAGCTGGGCCGCGGCGAGCGGCATGACGAGCAGGCCGGTCTGGAGCGGTGAGTAGCCACGCACGCTCTGGGTGTAGAAGACCGAGAAGAACGTGACGCCCATCAGCGCGAAGAAGACCAGCGCGACGGCGGTGACGGCTGCCGAGAAGGCGGGGATGCGGAAGTAACGGACGTCGAACGCGGGGTGGTCGCTGCGTCTCTCGTGCAGGACGAAGACCGTGAGGACCACGAGCCCGCCGCCGATGGGGAGCAGCACCTCGGGAGCCGTGAAGTCGGCGTACCGGCCGCCGGTGATGATCCCGTACACGAGCAGGACGAGGCCCGCCACGGACAGCAGCACGCCGACCGGGTCGAGACGTCCGGGGTCCGGGTCGCGCGAGTCGGGAACCAGGACCACCATCGCGATCACGCCGATGATCACGACGGGCACGTTGACGAGGAACACCGACCCCCACCAGAAGTGGTCCAGCAGCAGCCCGCCGGTGATCGGGCCGATGGCGATCGCGAAGCCGACGCCGCCGGTCCAGATGCCGATGGCCTTGGGCTGTTCCTCACGCTCGAAGACGTTCACCAGGATGGCGAGCGTGGCCGGCATCACGAACGCGCCGCCGAGGCCCATCACCGCCCGGTACGCGACGAGCGCGCCGGGCGATTGGGAGAAGGCCGCCAACGCCGAGCCGGCACCGAAGACCACCATCCCGAAGAGCAGGGCCTTTCTGCGGCCGAACCGGTCGCCGAGGAGGCCGGCGGTGAAGAGGAGGCCGGCGAACACGAGCGTGTAGGAGTTGATGGCCCATTCCAGCGCGCTCTGGGTGGCGCCCAGACCGTCCGGCGGAGGGGTCGCGATGGTGGTCATCGCGACATTGAGGATCGAGTTGTCCAGCACCACCATCAGCAGGATGAGCATCAGAACCGCGAGGATCGCCCAGCGCCGGCGGTGCACGGCTTCGGGCACGGGGTGCGCGGCGGGTCGGCCGGTGTCCATGGGCTGAGCCTAGTCTATTTCCGATACGATGCCGTCTCGTATCGCAATGCTTTGTCGCAATGTCCCCCTTCCGCCTCCGGCCGGCGAGGTGCCACCATGGGGGGCGAGTCCGGGGACGCCGTGAGGGCGCCTCGAGATGACACAAGGAGCCGTTGCAATGACGCACGCCGTCACGCCCGACGTTTCGCCTGCCGTTGTGCCGCCCGCCCAGAACCCGTCCGCCGACAGCAGCAAGGCGCTGTACGGAGGCAAGGGCACCCGGCGCATCACCGTCCGAGACATCACCGCCGCCAAGGAGCGCGGTGAGAAGTGGCCCATGCTCACCGCCTACGACGCGATGACCGCCTCCGTCTTCGACGAGGCGGGCATCCCGGTCATCCTGGTCGGCGACTCCATGGGTAACTGTCACCTCGGCTACGACACCACCGTGCCCGTCACGCTCGACGAGATGACCATCCTCTCCGCAGCTGTCGTGCGGGGCACGCAGCGCGCCCTGGTCATCGGCGACCTGCCTTTCGGCTCGTACCAGGAAGGCGCCGTCCAGGCGCTGCGCAGCGCCACCCGGCTGGTCAAGGAGGCCGGCGTCGGTGCGGTGAAGCTGGAGGGCGGCGAGCGCTCGCTGCACCAGACCGAGCTGCTCGTACAGTCCGGCATCCCGGTCATGTCCCACCTGGGCCTGACCCCGCAGTCCGTGAACGCCATGGGCTACCGGGTGCAGGGCCGCGGTGACGAGGCGGCGCACCAGCTGCTGCGCGACGCCAAGGCGGCGCAGGACGCGGGCGCGTTCGCGGTCGTCCTGGAACTCGTACCGGCCGAGCTGGCGGCCGAGGTCACCCGCTCGCTGCACATCCCGACGGTCGGCATCGGCGCAGGCGCCGACTGCGACGCCCAGGTGCTTGTCTGGACGGACATGATGGGCCTGACCGGCGGGAAGATGCCGCGCTTCGTCAAGCAGTACGCCAACCTCCGCCGGACCATGGGCGACGCGGCGAAGGCGTTCGCCGACGATGTCGTCGGCGGCGCGTTCCCCCAGGCGGAGCACGCTTTCCACTGACCACCTCCGGTTGAACCGACAGCCCGCCGATTCCCCCGTCGGCGGGCTGTCGCCGTCTGTCGGTGTCCTGTCGGCGGATTGTCAGTGGCGACTGGTCCCATGTGGGCATGACGCGATTCGAAAAGAACCCCCGGCACGGCACCAACGCCGTCGAGGTACGGGGACTGGTCAAGCACTACGGCGCGACCAAAGCCCTCGACGGTGTCGACCTCGATGTCCGCGAGGGCACCGTCCTCGGCGTGCTGGGGCCGAACGGGGCCGGCAAGACCACCCTCGTGCGCTGCCTGTCCACACTGATCACCCCGGACGCCGGACACGCCACCGTGGCCGGGTACGACGTGGTGAAGCAGCCCCGCCAGCTGCGCCGGACCATCGGCCTCACCGGCCAGTACGCCTCGGTCGACGAGAAGCTCTCCGGCCGGGAGAACCTGTACATGATCGGACGGCTGCTCGATCTCTCCCGCAAGGAGGCCCGCAGGCGCGCCGACGAGATGCTGGAGCGCTTCTCGCTCACCGACGCCGCCAAGCGGCCCGCGATGCAGTACTCCGGTGGTATGCGGCGCCGCCTCGACCTGGCCGCGTCCATGATCGGGCAGCCCGCCGTGCTGTACCTGGACGAACCGACGACGGGACTCGACCCCCGCACTCGCAACGAGGTGTGGGACGAGGTGCAGCGGATGGTCGCCGAGGGCGCGACCGTACTGCTCACCACCCAGTACATGGAGGAGGCCGAGCAGCTCGCGAGCGAGCTCACCGTCATCGACCACGGCAAGGTCATCGCCCAGGGTGCGGTGAACGAACTGAAGGCGAAGGTCGGGGGCCGCACGCTGCAGATCCGGCCGGTGGACAGGGACCAGCTGCCGGCCATGACACGCGCCCTGACCGACGCGGGGCTCGACGCCCTCTCCCCTCATCTGCCGGGTACCGGTGCGACGGCCGTGCCCGACGAGGGCATGCTCTACGTTCCGATCCTCAGCGACGAGCAGCTGACCGCCGTGGTCGGACTGCTGGCCGCGCGCGGCTTCGGCATCGCCGACATCGGCACCCATCTGCCCAGCCTGGACGAGGTGTTCCTGGCCATCACGGGCCAGAAGACCGACGCGGCACCGACGCAGTACGAGACCACCGTCAACGACAACGCCCAGGAGGTCGCGGTATGAGCGCGGCAACGATCAACCCGCCCGCGCCGCCCGCGCCCTCGAAGGCAGTCCCCGGCGAGGGCCGGATCGGTCTGCGGGCCAATGCCCGGCACGTCGGAGCCCTGGCGCGGCGCAACATGCTGCAGATCAAGCAGGACCCGGAGTCGATGTTCGACGCCGTGCTGATGCCGATCATCTTCACGCTGCTGTTCGTGTTCGTGTTCGGCGGCGCGATCTCCGGCAAGGGGAACCAGCAGGAGTACGTCAACTACGTCATCCCCGGCCTTATGGCCATGATGGGCATGAACATCGCCATGGCGGTCGGCACCGGAGTCAACGACGACTTCAAGAAGGGGGTGATGGACCGGTTCCGCAGTATGCCGATCGCCCGGTCCTCCGTACTCATCGCGAAGATCGTCGTCGAGGTGGGCCGGATGCTCATCGCCACCGCCATCCTGCTCGGGATGGGCTTTCTCCTGGGCCTCGAGATCGGCACGTCGGTCCCCGAACTGCTGGCAGCCATCGCCTTGTCGATGGTGTTCGGCGCCTCACTGATGTGGATCTTCATCCTGCTCGGACTGACCATGAAGACGGCTCAGGCCGTTCAGGGGGTCGCCATGCTCGTCCTGATGCCGCTCCAGTTCGGTTCGTCGATCTTCGCCCCGCCGGCGACGATGCCGGGCTGGCTGCAGTCCTTCACCGATTACAACCCGCTGTCGAACCTCGCGGACGCCGCCCGCGCTCTGATGATCGGCGGGCCCGTCGCCCACTCCGTGTGGATGACTCTCGCCTGGTCGTTCGGCATCACCGTGGTCACCGCCCCGCTGGCGGTGGCGAAGTTCCGCCGGAAGACCTGAGCCCACCGGGACCTGATCCGGCGACGGGTCGCGTCTGCGCCGGCATCAGACGAGGGCGGTGGCCTCTTCCATGGAGAGGCCGCCGCCCTCCGCGTGCGCCGCCTCGAACACGGCGTCGCCCAGCGCGGCACGCGCCGCGTCCTCCGCCCATGCCCTGTTCTCCCGCTCCAGCGAGGTCTCGAAGTGGCCGGCGGGCAGATGGGTCCGTTGCGCGCCGAGCAGCCGCGCCGCGTCGCGGACCCGCCGCTCTCCGCCGAGCGCGGCGAGCGAACCGGCGGCGCTCATCAGATACATCGCGGCCATGTGCGGGGCGACCATCCGGGCGAGCGGGTCCTTCGACCGCTCCAGCGCCTCACGCGCCTTTTCCAGCGCTTCTCCGTAGCGGCCGTCACGGTTGTCCAGCCAGGCGAGGAGGCCCAGCACGATGCCGTCGAAGACGGCGAACGCGCCGTATGCGAACTCGTCGCGGAGCAACTGGAGCTGCCGGCGGGCCTCCTCCGTTCGCGAGGTACGTCCGAGCCACATCGCGAGGTAGATCCGGGCGGCGGGCACGGCCTCATGCCCGCTGCGGGCACCCTCGGCCAGGGTCTTGCGGAGGATCACCTCGCCCTCGTCGCCCTCTCCCGACTCGGCGAGTACGCCGGCCAGCCGCACCCGCAGCAGCGACACCTGGGCCTGGGCGCCGAGCCGCTGGGCGCATTCGACCGAGGCCCGGAAGTCGGCGGCGGCACGGGCGAACTCGCCCCGCCGCTCGCGCGCCTCGCCCCGGGCTGACAGCGCCTCCGCCTCGCCCCAGTCGTCCCCGAGCCTTCTGTAGAGCGCCAGGCTCTCCTCGGCGTCGCGCTCCGCGTCACCGGCCCATTCGGTGCGGTTGGCCAGCACGTTGGCACGCAGCTGCAGCGCTGCGGCCAGCTCCCAGGTGTAGCCCAACTCGCGGCAGGCGCCGACGGTCTCGTCGATGGCCCGCCGCAGTCGGTCGGTGTCTCCGGACAGCATGACCGCGTAGATCCACAGCGATCCCGGGTTGCGGCACGTCTGCGGCAGCCCTGGGCGATAGGCGGTCAGGACTCCCTCGATCAGCGCGGCCGTCGCAGGTGCGTGCCAGTGCTCGTACGCCTGGTCCCGGGACGCCATCTGGATCAGCCGGGCCGAACGCCGGGCCTCCTGCAGCAACTCCGGCGACATGGGCGGCGGGGCGTCCGTGCAGCGCTCGAGCAGCGGCGGCGCCGGAGTGACGGGCGGCGCGAAGGGGTCGGGGCCGAGGGTGACAGCCGCCTCGGACCAGTGCCGCGCCTCGGTCCGCAGATCGCGCATGTGCCAGTACCAGGAGAGGGAGAGGAGGAGGCACATCGTCTCCTGCTCGTCCCGGGCGGCCACGGCCCTGCGCAGCGCGGAGCGCAGGTTCTCGTACTCGACCTCGAGGCGGGCGGCCGCGGCGCGCTGCTCCCGGCCGCGCAGCAGCGGGTCCGTGGTGCGGGCCAGTTCGCGGTAGTGCACGAGGTGCCGCCGCTCGGCCGCACGCCGGTCACCGGCCTCGTCGAGCCGCTCGGCGGCGTATTCGGCGACCGTCTCCAGCAGCCGGTAGCGCATCTCGCCTCCCCCCGAAGGGGTCGCGACGACAAGGGACTTGTCGACAAGGGACCCCAGCAGCGAGGCGACGTCGAGCGGATCCACCACGGGCTGCGCTGGGTCGCCTGGACCGCTGCTAGGGCTGTTGCCGGGACCGCTGCCGGTGCCGGTGCCCGCGCCACCACCGACGCGAGGGCCGGCACCCGCACGGCCGGGGCCGGCACCCGCGCCGTCGCCCGGGGCCGGTCCACCCGTCATCAGCGGGGCGAGGGCGCAGACCTCCTCGGCCGCGGACAGGTCGCAGCCGCCCGCGAAGACCGACAACCGGCGCAGTACGGCCCGTTCGGACGCGTCCAGCAAGTCCCACGACCAGTCGACGACCGCCCGCAGCGTCTGCTGACGCGGCAGTACCGTCCGGCTGCCGCTGCTCAGCAGCCGGAACCGATCGTCCAGCCGGTCGGCGATCTGTCGGGGTGTGAGCATCCGCAGCCGTGCGGCGGCGAGTTCGATGGCGAGCGGCAGTCCGTCCAGACGACGGCAGATCTCGGCGGCCGCGGCGGCCGTCACGGCATCGTCGTCGATCCGGAAGCCGGGCCGCGCGGACGCGCCGCGGTCGGCGAAAAGCCGCAGGGCCATGGGGTCCGGCAGCGGCTCCACCGGGCGTACCGCCTCGCCGGGCACCCCCAGCGGCTCCCGGCTCGTCGCGAGGATCTGCAGCCCTGGGCAGTGGGCCAGCAGTTCGTCGGCCAGCCGGGCCGCCGCGTCGACCACGTGCTCGCAGTTGTCGAGCAGAAGCAGCATCTGTCGCCGTGCGCAGTGCTCGGTCAGCCGGACGACAGCTTCGTCGCCGTGGCGGTCCGCCACCGCCCGCAGTTCCTCCGCACCCGCCCCGCGGAGCACCGTCTCTCGCGCCCCGAGCGCGGACAGCACGGCTTCCGGCACGTTCTCCGGATCGTCCACCGGCGCGAGCTCGGCCAGCCACACCCCGTCGGGCCAGCGGTCGGCGACGGCCTCGGCGGCCTCCTGCGACAGCCGGGTCTTCCCGGCCCCGCCGGGGCCGAGCAGCGTGACGAGCCGGGCCCCGCCGAGGTCGGCCGCGATGGCCTCGATGTCGGCCTCGCGCCCGACGAAGGTGGTGAGCCGGGCACGCAGATTGCCGCTCGGCGCCGCGCCGGACGCCCGGCCGGGGGAGGCCGAAGCCGCCTCGGGAGACCCGGCCGGTGCGGCGGCCGCGCCCCCCTCCGCCCGGCCGCTGCCGGCCGCCTGTCCGGCCGGGGCGAGCCCCGCGCGGCGAACAGCGCCGCCACCCCGGCCCCGCGCGGGCCCGTTTCCCCCTCCCGGCAGGGGCAGCGGCATCGGAGCCAGCAACTCCGCGTGCAGTGCCCGCAGCTCCGGGCTCGGGTCGGCCCCGAGCCGGCCCGCGACGGCGGCACGTACCTCCTCGTACGCCTCCAGCGCCTCCGCCGTGCGCCCCGCCTCGCGAAGGGCGCGGATGCGCAGAGCGTGCAGCGGCTCATCGAGCGGGCGGTCGGCGCAGAGCGCGGTCAGCTCGGGGAGTACCTGTTCCGCACCGCCCAGCGCGAGCACCGCCGAGAAGCGGCAGCGACGGGCATCCAGCCGTCGGGCCTCCCAGCGCGCGGCGTCGGTCGTACGGTCGGGCAGGTCCGCCAGGGCGGGGCCCCGCCACAGGGCGAGCGCGTCGTCCAGGAGAGCCACGGCCTTGCCCGGTTCACCGCCGTCCAGGGCCTGCGCGGCCTCCCCCGCCAACCGCTCGAAGCGGTGCAGGTCCACGTCGTCGGGGCCGGCGGCCAGCCGGTAGCCGCCCTCGGCCGAGGTGACGGCCTCGTGTCCCAACGCCCGTCGCAGCCGCCCGATGAGAGCCTGCAGTGCACCTGCCGCGTCGGCGGGCGGGTCACCGGTCCACACGTCGTCGACGAGCAGCCCGGCAGGGACGGTCCGCCCGGGGCGCAGAGCGAGCGCGGTGAGAAGCGCGCGCAGCCGCGCCCCGCCGAGGGGGGCGGCCGTGCCGTCGTCGCGGAGGGCCTGGGTGGTGCCGAGGATGCCGTAGCGCACGGGCCCCATTGTCCCCGGTCCCGGGCGCGGCCTCGGAAGGGCGTGAATCGGGGCCGGTCGGGGTCGGGCGTCCGGTCCGGCGGCCGGGGTCCCCGTCTCCTCGCCGGTCACCGCGTCGGTTCCTCGCCGGTCAACTCACCAGCCACCTCAGCGGTCACCTCAGATCTCACCTCGCCGCTCGGGCCCGCCTGGCAAACTGTCGGGAACCCCGGAGGATCCGCAGGACGTTTCCGTCACGTCGCCGGTACGGTCGACGCGCGCACCCGCCCGCCACGATCCTGGGAGCCCCGCCCATGACCACCGCAGCAACCCGCGGCGACCGGCGGGTCAGTCCCGTCTTCCTCGGAATCGTTGCCGTCATGGCGGTCACGAGCTGGGCCGTGTGGACGGACTTCTCCGCGAGCGCCGGTCTGGCCGTCTTCCTCTTCGTGACGGCCGCGTGGATCGTGTCGCTCTGCCTTCACGAGTACGCACACGCCCGCACCGCGCTGCACAGCGGTGACATCTCGGTCGGTGCGAAGGGCTATCTGACTCTCAACCCGCTCAAGTACACGCACGCCCTGCTGAGCATCGTGCTGCCGGTGCTCTTCGTGATCATGGGCGGCATCGGCCTTCCCGGCGGCGCCGTCTTCATCGAGCGGGGCCGGATCAGGGGCCGCTGGAAGCACAGTCTGATCTCGGCGGCCGGACCCCTGACGAACGTCGCGTTCGCGATCGTCTGCACGGCGCCGTTCTGGCTGGACGCCCTGGACGGGGTGCCGCTGCTGTTCCGATACGCGCTGGGCTTCCTCGCCCTCCTCCAGGTCACCGCCGCCCTGCTCAACTTCCTGCCGATCCCGGGCCTCGACGGCTACGGGGTGATCGAGCCCTGGCTGTCGTACGGGATCCGCCGCCAAATCGAGCCGTTCGCGCCCTTCGGCCTGCTCGCGGTCTTCGGCGTCCTCTTCATCCCCGCGGTCAACCACGCGTTCTTCGACGGGATCCACGCGCTGATGCAGACGCTCGGAGTGAGCGAGGTGGACACGTACTGCGGGCAGCAGGCCTACCGCTTCTGGACCGACCAGGACCCGCGCTGCCTCATGCGGTAGGCGTGGGCGCGGTCCGCTCGGCCTTCGCCCTGCGCAGGTAGTACCAGGCCATGTTCGACGACAGACCGGCAAGCAGTACCCACACGATCCCGAGGAAGCTGCCCTTGGCGAAGGCCAGCACGGCCGCGGCCACGGCCAGGGCGCAGACGACGAGGGCGTACAGAGCAAGGCGGGGCATGGGGTCGGCTCCTGTCCGGGGGCTTTCAGTGCAGCCCCTCCAGTGTCCCCCATGCCCCGGTGCTCCCGGCACGGGCTCGGTACGGCTCAGACGTCGGTGACGCGCAGGCCCGCGTGCGCCTTGTAGCGCCGGTTCACCGAGATCAGGTTCGCGACGAGCGACTCGACCTGGTGGGCGTTGCGCAGCCGCCCCGCGAAGACGCCCCGCATCCCGGGGATCCGGCCGGCCAGGGCCTGGACGAGGTCGGTGTCGGCGCGCGCCTCGCCCAGCACCATCACGTCCGTGTCGATCTCGTCGATCGACTCGTCCTGGAGCAGGACGGCGGACAGGTGGTGGAAGGCGGCGGTGACCCGGGAGTCCGGCAGCAGGGCGGCGGCCTGCTCGGCAGCGCTGCCCTCCGCCGGCTTCAGGGCGTACGCGCCCTTCTTGTCGAAGCCGAGCGGGTTGACGCAGTCGACGACGAGCTTCCCCGCCAGCTCCTCGCGAAGCGACTCCAGCGTCTTGGCGTGCCCGTCCCAGGGAACGGCGACGATCACGATGTCACTGCGCCGCGAGCACTCGGCGTTGTCCGCGCCCTCGATGCCGAGGCCCAGCTCGGCGGCGGCGGTCCGCGCCCGCTCGGCCGCCCGCGAGCCGATGATCACCCTCTGGCCGGCCTTGGCCAGCCGGTAGGCCAGCCCGCGCCCCTGGTCGCCCGTGCCGCCGAGCACGCCGACCACCAGGCCGGAGACGTCGGGCAGGTCCCAGGGGTCCTTCGCGGGCGCCTTCTGCGCACTCGGGGTGGACGCGGTGTCAGCACTGTCGGAAGAAGTCATGCTGCGACCTTACTTGCTGGTAGAAGCGCGGACTTCAGGACTGGGGACAGGCCGGTACGGCAGGATGCGGAGCCATGGATGCCGTACGCGTCGCCCTGCTGCGTGAGGTCCTCGCCGGGACCGAGTGGCTCGGTGCCACCCGGCGGTTCGCAGGCGCGCTCCGGTCGTCCGTCGTCGCGTGCGGCGGCGGGCTGCTGCTGGTGGGCACCGAGCGGTACGAGCCGTGGCATCTCGCTGCCCATCTGGTCGACGAGTCGGCCTGGTCGGGGCTGCCCCAGTTGGCACCGACGCTGGTACGCCACCGGGTGCTGCCCGGTGAGCCGCCGCACCTGTCCGTCGGGCTTGGCAGGATCGAGGCTGCCCGGCGCGGGGAGACGCTGCTGGTCGTGGCTCCCGAGCGGCCGGACGGCGGGCTGCTGGAGCGGGTCCACGATGCACGCCGGGCCGGGGCGACCGTACTGTCCCTGGACGGCGGAGACCGGGAGCTGCACACGATCGCGCACGACGCCCTGTCCGTGCCGGGCAGCGCCGACCTGGACCTGGACACCGTTCAGCACCTGGTCAGCGCGGCCGCCGGGGAGAACAGCATGCCCGACCAGCGCACCCCCCGCCGTCTGCGGGACCGGCTCTCGCGGCTGGCCGACCAGCTGACCGCGCCTCCGCCGGCCCGCTGGTAGCGAGGGGGCCGGCGCGTATCCGCCGGCCGGCTCCCGCGCTCGTCAGGGCGGCTTGCCCTCGTCCGTCAGGCCGGCTTGCCCTCGCCCCCGCCCTCACCCTCGCCCGCGGCGTCGTGCCACCTGGGATCGTTCTCCCACTGGAGGTTCCGCTCCCGCGCGATCTCCATCGCGTGGTTGGCCTCCTCGCGGCTGGCGTAGGGACCGAAGCGGTCCTTCGCCGGGCACTCCGGGCCCTCCTCCACCTTCTTGTGGGTGAGGCAGTAGTACCACTCGCCCGGTTTGCCCACCGTGCGCTTCTTGAACAGGGCCATCGTCGGCTCCTCTCTCTGCGGCCAGCCTGCCCGATCCGCGCTGGATACACTCGCTCTCATGTCTGGCCAGTCGCTGCTCGTACCAGGGGAGCTCTCTCCCACCCGTTCCGTTCCCGGAAACATCCGGCGTCCCGAGTACGTGGGCAAGCCCGCGCCGACGCCGTACTCCGGGCCCGAGGTGCAGAACGCCGAAACGATTGAGCGCATGCGCATCGCGGGGCGGATCGCCGCCCGGGCGATGGAGGAGGCCGCGAAGCTCATCGCGCCCGGCGTCACGACGGACGAGCTGGACCGGGTCGCACACGAGTTCATGTGCGACCACGGGGCCTACCCGTCCACCCTGGGCTACCGCGGATTCCCCAAGTCCCTGTGTTCCTCCGTCAACGAGGTCATCTGCCACGGCATCCCGGATTCCACGGTGCTCCAGGACGGCGACATCGTGAACCTGGACGTCACGGCGTACATCAACGGGGTGCACGGCGACAACAACGCCACATACCTCTGCGGGAACGTCGACGAGGAGTCCAAACTGCTCGTCGAGCGGACCCGCGAGTCGCTGAACCGGGCCATCAAGTCGGTCAGGCCGGGCCGCCAGATCAACATCATCGGCCGGGTAATCGAGTCGTACGCGAAGCGTTTCGGCTACGGCGTCGTGCGCGACTTCACCGGGCACGGCATCAACTCGTCCTTCCACTCCGGCCTGATCGTCCCGCACTACGACAGCCCGCACCACACCACCCTCATCCAGCCGGGCATGACGTTCACCATCGAGCCGATGCTCACACTCGGCACCCATGAGTACGACATGTGGGACGACGGCTGGACCGTGGTGACGAAGGACCGCAAGCGCACCGCACAGTTCGAGCACACGCTCGTGGTGACGGCGAACGGGGCGGAGATTCTCACGCTGCCGTGATCCCGTCCGGGGCGTAGGGTTTTACCGACAGGACGTCGGGAACACATTGGGCTCAGGTACTCCGAAGCAGGAGGACCGGTGGTGGCGGCAGCTTCCGCGGCTCTCCTTTCCTTGTCCCTCGGCCCCGGAAAGGTCCGTCATGGACGCCTTCTCCACGCTCATCCGTACCGCCTCTCACACGCAGCACACGGATGCCCAGAGTTCGTCCTTCATGAGCGACCTGCTGGGCGGGCGGCTCGGCGTCGACGCGTACACGCGCTACACCGAGCAGCTGTGGTTCGTCTACAGCGCCCTGGAGGGTGCGGCCGAGCCGCTCGCGGCCGACCCGGTCGCGGGCCCGTTCATCCGGCCCGAGCTGATGCGCGTGGCCGAGCTGGAACGGGACCTCGCGTATCTGCGCGGTCCGGACTGGCGTTCGGGCGTGACTCCGCTGCCGGCCACGGCGGCGTACGCGGCGCGGGTGGCGGAGTGCGCGCGGAGCTGGCCCGCCGGTTACGTCGCGCACCACTACACGCGCTACCTCGGCGACCTCTCCGGCGGCCAGGTGGTCCGCGACAGGGCGGAGAAGACCTGGGGCTTCGCGCGCAAGGGCGACGGCGTGCGGTTCTACGTCTTCGAGCGGATCGCCAACCCGGCCGCATTCAAGCGGACCTACCGGGAGCTGCTGGACGCGGTGAACGCGGACGACCTGGAGAAGCAGCGCATCATCGACGAGTGCAAGCGCGCCTACGGGCTCAACGACGCGGTGTTCCGCGAACTGGGCCGGGAGTTCCGCCTCAGCGCCTGATTCTCAGCGCCCGAACGTCAGCGCTGTGCGTCGGCTACTGACCGTCAGCGCTGTGCTTCAAGGCCTGGTCCTCTGCCCTGCGCCGCCCATCGGACCCGGCCGCCGATCTCGATCGTGCCGCCGGGTCCTGGTGCGGTCAGGATCTGCGACCCCTGCCCCTGTGTGATGTTGAGGGCGCGGTTCAGTTCGGCGGTGAGCACCAGGGCCGCGGCGCCGGTCGCCTCGTCCTCCGCGATACCGTCGCCGCGCCGGGGGAATGCCCGGGCCCGGACCCGGCCTGCGGCTTCGTCCTGCCAGGCCCAGGCGTACAGCCAGCCCTCACCGGGCGGAGGACTCGGCAGTGCGTCCACATCGGCGACGGTCGCGTACTGCTCGGTGCGGCGGCCCCCGGCCCACTCCGGCCGCGCGGTGATCCAGGTGAACTCGCCGTCACTGCGCGCCCAGACCTCGCCGGCGGGCGGCAGCAGTTCCTCGACATCCAGCAGCCAGGCGGCACCGACGAGCGGATGCCCGGCGAAGGGCAGACGGAAGCCGGGGGTGTAGATGTCGACGATTCCGCGCTCCGGGTCGTCGACGAACACGGTCTCGCTGTATCCGAGTTCGGCGGCGAGAGCCTGCCGGGACGCCTCGTCGGGATACGCGCGGCCGTCGCGCACCACACCCAGAGCGTTGCCGTGCCGGCCGTCCGGCCCGCAGAACACCCTGAGCACGTCCAGTACATGCGGTGCGTCGAGTACGTCGAGTTCGCTCACTCCGGCATTCAAGCACTACGCACCCCCGGCTCGACGCGCGTGTGAGAGCTGAATCACTGAACGAGTGGATGCCGGTGAGGTAAGGCTCCGTTAAGTTAGGTTCGCCTCTCCACCGAGGCAGGCCCCGTCCCCGTCCAGCCGCGCTGCCCACCCGCCTTGGAGTCCGAATGCGACCCGCCCGCTTCTCCGTCGTCACCGCTGCCATCACTGTGGCCGCTCTGACCGCCGCCACGGGCTGCGCCGAGAAGAGCGACGCCAAGGGCGACGGCGTCATCGAGGTGACCGCGACCGACACGTCCTGCGAGGTCTCCAACAAGGAGTTCCCGGCGGGCAAGGTCCAGCTCGCGGTCGAGAACAAGGGCTCCAAGGTCACCGAGGTCTACATCCTCTTCCCCGACGACCGGATCGTCACCGAGCGCGAGAACATCGGCTCCGGCACGAAGGCGGACATCACCGCCGAGGTCAAGGCCGGTGACTACGAGATCGCCTGCAAGCCCGGCATGAAGGGCGACGGCATACGCCAGAAGGTCACGGCCACCGGTGGCGGAAAGGCCGTCAGGCGCGACCCCCAGCTGGACCTGGCGGTCGCCGCGTACCGCAAGTACGTGATGCGGCAGGCCGAAGAGACGCTGCCGAAGGTCAAGGTGTTCACGGACGCCGTCAAGGCGGGCGACATCGAGGGCGCCAAGAAGGCGTACGCCGACTCCCGTATCGGCTGGGAGCGCACCGAGCCGGTCGCCGAGTCCTTCGGCGACATCGACCCCAAGGTCGACCTGCGCGAGGACGGCCTGGAGAAGGGCCAGGAGTGGACCGGCTGGCACCGCCTGGAGAAGGCGCTGTGGCTGGACAGGAAGCTCGGGCCCGCCGAGAGCAAGCTCGCCGACACCCTGGTGGCGGATCTGACCGTCTGGCAGAAGAAGGTCGGCACGGCGGAGATCACCCCCTCCTCCATGGCGAACGGCGCCAAGGAGCTCCTCGACGAGGTCGCCACCGGCAAGGTCACCGGTGAGGAGGAGCGCTACAGCCACACCGACCTGGTCGACTTCAAGGCGAACGTCGAGGGTGCGGAGATCGCGTACCAGCTGCTCAAGCCGACCGCGGAGAGGAACGACCCCGCCCTCACCGCCGAACTGGCCAAGCAGTTCGCGGCCCTGAACAACCTGCTGGACAAGTACCGCGCCGACAAGAACTCCTACGAGTTCACCTCCTACGACAAGGTCGGCAAGGTGGAGCGCAAGGAGCTCTCGGACGGTGTCAACGCGCTCGCGGAGCCGCTGTCCAAGCTCGCCGCGGCCGTGGTGAAGTAAGGGATACGTCCGCGATGAGCTACACAGTCGACGAGACCACCGCCGCGTCGAACGACCCGGCGCCGTCCCGCCGTTCTCTTCTGGGCTGGGGCGGTGCCGGGCTGGCCCTGGGTGCCGCCGCGGCAGCCGGCACCGCCGTGGCGCTGCGCCCCGGGGAGGAGACGGCGCCCGCTGCGGCGGCCGGTGGGGCCGTGCCCTTCCACGGCGTCCACCAGGCCGGCATCGCCACGGCCGTACAGGACCGGCTGCACTTCGCCGCCTTCGACGTGACCACCGAGGACCGGGCGGCACTCGTTCAGCTGCTCAAGGACTGGACGGCCGCCGCGGACCTGATGAGCCGCGGACATCCGGTCGGCGAGGGTGCCTTCGGCGGTCTGCCGGAGGCCCCGCCGGACGACACCGGGGAAGCGGTCGGACTCAAGCCGTCGCGGCTGACACTGACCATCGGATTCGGTCCGTCGCTGTTCGCCAAGGGCCGCTTCGGCCTGGAGGACCGCAGGCCCGAGGCGCTGGTCGACCTGCCGCTGTTCCCCGGCGACAATCTGGACGCGGCGCGCAGCGGCGGCGATCTCTGTGTGCAAGCCTGCGCGGACGATCCGCAGGTCGCGGTGCACGCGATCCGCAATCTGGCCCGGATCGGCTTCGGCAAGATCGCGATCCGTTGGTCGCAGCTCGGCTTCGGCAAGACGTCGTCGACCACGCCCGAGGCGCAGACCCCGCGCAACATGATGGGCTTCAAGGACGGCACCCGGAACATCTCCGGCACCGACCCCGATGCCCTGGACAAGCATGTGTGGGTCGCGGAGAAGGACGGCCCCGCGTGGCTGGCCGGCGGCTCGTACCTGGTGGCGCGCCGCATCCGGATGCACATCGAGACCTGGGACCGCACCTCGCTGCAGGAGCAGGAGGACATCATCGGCCGGGACAAGGCCGAGGGCGCCCCGGTCGGGAGGTCGAAGGAGCGCGACGAGCCGTTCCTGAAGGCGATGCTGCCGACGGCGCACGTTCGCCTCGCCCACCCGGACACCAACAACGGCGCCCAGATGCTCCGCCGCGGCTACTCCTTCACCGACGGCACGGACGGCCTCGGCCGACTCGACGCCGGGCTGTTCTTCCTGGCGTACCAGCGGGACATGCGCACCGGGTTCATCCCGGTACAGCGCAGCCTGGCGCGCGCCGACGTTCTCAACGAGTACATCCAGCACGTGGGTTCGGCCGTCTTCGCCGTCCCGCCGGGCGTCCGCGACAAGGACGACTGGTGGGGGCGGGCGCTGTTCTCGTAAGCGAGAGGAATCGGAGTGCTCAGCAACTTCCTGATCGGCCTGCGCGAGGGCCTGGAGGCCGGCCTGGTCGTCTGCATCCTCGTCGCCTATCTGGTCAAGACAGGCAACAAGCAGAAGCTGCCGCCCATCTGGGCCGGTGTCGGCGCCGCGGTCACGGTGAGTCTCGCGTTCGGCGCCGGTCTCGAATTCGGTACGCAGGAGCTGACGTTCAAGGCGCAGGAGGCCATCGGCGGGACCCTGTCGATCGTCGCCGTGGGGCTGGTGACGTGGATGGTCTTCTGGATGCGGCGGACTGCCCGGCATCTGAGGGCCGAGTTGCACGGCAGGCTCGACGCCGCGCTCGCCATGGGCACCGGCGCACTGGTGGCGACGGCCTTCCTCGCGGTGGGCCGGGAAGGCATCGAGACCTCCCTGTTCGTCTGGCGCTCGGTGCACGCGGCCGACGACGGGTGGCGCCCGCTGGCCGGCGCCCTGCTCGGCATCGCGACGGCGGTGCTGCTGGGCCGGCTGTTCTACCGGGGCGCGCTGCGGATCAATCTGGCCCACTTCTTCACGTGGACCGGCGGAATGCTGGTCGTCGTGGCGGCGGGCGTCCTCGCGTACGGCGTACACGACCTGCAGGAGGCCGAGTTCGTCGGCGGCCTGCGGAACAAGGCCTTCGACATCAGCTCGACCGTCCCTCCCGACAGCTGGTACGGGACACTGCTCAAGGGCACGTTCAACTTCCAGCCCGACCCGACGGTTCTTCAGGTCACGGTGTGGCTGCTGTACCTGATCCCGACGCTCGCGCTCTTCCTCGCCCCGGTAGGGTTCGGACGGTCGGTGGGGGCGAAGGAGCAGAAGAGTACGCATGAGCAGGCTGAGGCGGCTGGCCGGACTGACGGCCGCGGTGACGGTGCTGACGGTGACAGCGAGCGGGTGCGTGACGGTGCACGGCGAGCTGGAGGTCGTACCGTCGGCGACGAAGGCTGAGGCCACGCAGGCCCTGAAGGACTTCACCGACGCGTACAACAAGGCCGACCGGGCTTTCGATCCGGCCCTCGACGCGGGCCGGGTCACGGGCGCGCTCGGCGCCATCAACCAGGCGGGCCTTAAGGCCAAGGGCATCAACAATCCGAACGGCAATCCGCAGCACGTGCCCCTGGAGCTGGCGGACGCCTCGTTCACGATTCCCCGTAAGGCGGGCTGGCCGCGCTGGTTCGTCGCGGACACCGACAGCAACCGCGACACCGACCAGGGCCCGCAGGACAACCGCTGGATGCTCGTCTTCGTCCGCGGAGGCGCCGACCAGCTGTGGGAGGTCGCCTATCTGTCGATCCTCACGCCGGACGAGATCCCCGCGTTCAGGACGGACAAGGACGGATTCGCGGAGCCGGTGGCGCCGGCCGACGCAAGCCTGGCGATGACGCCGCAGGAGCTGAGCAAGCAGTACGCCGCCTATCTGCAGAGCGGCAAGCCCGCGGACTTCGTGGCGGGGCAGCACACCACCCAGTGGCGCGACGAGCGCAGCGAGAACGCGCGCCGGCCGGGCGTTTCCACCCAGTACGTCGACCAGGCGCTGGACACCGGGACGTTCGCGCCCCTCGGGCTGCGGACGAAGGACGGCGGGGCGCTGGTGTTCTTCGCCACCCGCCACTACGAACAGCAGACGGCGGCCAGGGGTGTGCGTCTGCAGATCAGCCCCGATGTGAAGGCACTGATGAGCGGCACGATCACCGACACGGTCATCAAGGAGCGGGTCTCCAGCCAGGCGGTGTCCGTACCGGCGATCGGCTCCGCCGCCCCCCGGGTGGCCTTCCTCAACCGTATCCAGGGCCTGGTCGGCGCGAAGGGCTCCTGAGCGGCCCCGGGAACCCGTGCGACTGCGCTCCGTGGGCCCGGGCGCTTCTCGGGCCCGGGGCCGAGCCTCGCCGGGCGGGTCCGCCGCTGCTGAGGCCCGTCAGCGGCCCAGCGGCCAGGCGACCGGGTGGTGCTCGTGGCCCTCGCCCGCGTACTGCGCGCAGGCGTCGGTCAGGGTCTCCAGCAGCGTCAGCGGATCGGGCAGCGGATGCTCGGGGCCGCGGATCCAGTCCACGCTCCGGTCCTCGGGCAATCGCGCCGGCGGTACGAGGACGTAGCTGCCGCGGCAGTGCCAGCGCAGCCCGGGGTGTTCGTCCATGGTCTCGGGGTGGCAGTCCAGCTCACACGGCCACCACTCGTCCTCGTCCTCGGGCGTGCCGCGCGTGGCGGTGAAGAACAGCATGCGGCTCTGGCCGTTGGCGGCACCCGATTCGGCGACCGGGCCCACGTCGATACCGGCCTCGAGGAGGCGCCTCAAGGCGTTCCTCCCGGCGTCCAGCGGAACGTCGAGGACGTCGTGGACCATGCCGGTCGCGGTGATGAAGTTGGCTTGGGGCTGACCGCTTGCCCAGCGCTCGATCTGGGCACGATCGGTGGTGGACTGGGTCTGCCAGGCGAAGGAGACGGGATGCCGGGCGGGAGTGGGACAGCCGACACGGTCGCAGGAACACCGGTAGCCCGCGGGATGGGCGGCGGGGGCGAGCGGGAGGCCGGCGGCAGCGGCGGCCAGGAGCAGACTCTCCCGTTCCGCGCCGGGATCGGCGGAGGGCTTCTGCCTGCGGCGCAGCCACTGGGAAATCCTGCTCTCTTCGCCGCGGTAGTTGCGGCCCGACTCAGCGCCCATCTATCCCCTCACCTCACCGTTGCCCCGGCGGACCTTCACATGCTCCCACCATCCTGCGCCCCGGGTGACCGCACTGCCCAACCGGGGTGCGCGCGGTGAAGCCGCGATCCGCACGCCATTGCTGTCCATATGCGGATATTCCAGCCTATTGAGATGCCCATGGTCATGAGGACTCCCTGGCCGTACTCATCGCCCTGCCCCTTGCCGCACAGGCCAACAGCCTTGAGCCGCCTGGTCGGAGCAGCCGCCGGGTGACATGGGACACGCTTCCCCACCCTGTGTACAGTGCCCACCGCTGTGGAGCGCTGGAGGGGCCGGAGAACAGCGTGACCGCGCGGTCGACGGCGTACGAGCGGGGGGACTGGCCGCCCGGTCGCGGCAGGCTTCAGCGGGGGCGGATACCACGCAGCACCTGGTCCACGAGCGCGTCCGCGTAGGCGTGGGTGAGTGGCGCGGTGCGCAGCAGCCAGCGGTGCATGAGCGGGCCGAGCAGCGTTTCGAGCGCGATCCGCAGGTCGGTGTCCTCGGCGACCTGGCCGGCCTGCTGCGCGGAGCGCAGCCGCTGCTCGTACAGGGCGAGCTGCGGCTCGAGGAGCTGCTCGGTGAACTTCCGGCCGAGCTCGGGGTCGGTGGCACCGGCGGCGGTGAGGGCGCGGGCCGGGGCGTCGTACTTGTCGTCGTTGAACTCGTCGACGGTGGCGCGGAGCACGTACTTAAGGTCGGCGGCGAGATCCCCGGTGTCGGGAAATCCGGTCCACTCGGCCTCGGTCCCGGCATCCCCGGCGAGGGCGAGGGACGCATCGAGCAGTACGGCCGCCTTGGACGGCCACCAGCGGTAGATCGTCTGCTTGCCGACGCCCGCGCGGGCCGCGATGGCCTCGATGGTCAGCTTGTTGTAGCCGACCTCACCGACCAGGGCGAGCGCGGCGTCGAGAATCGCGCGGCGGGAGCGCTCGCTGCGGCGCGTGGAGTCGGGAACCTTCGCCTCTGCGGACCGGGCGGTCCGCGCGGTTTCTGTCATGGTTTCAATCTAGCAGGTCGGCGAGACGGATCGTCTCGCCTCATGCGACGCATCCTTCCCGTCGACGCGGCCGAGTTCCACCGGACCTCACTTAAACCACCCGAATAGTTCAGTGCGCGGTGGCACCTGAGGAGAGACGATTCTGTGGCGCTCGACAACCACTCGGCGCGCCCGTCGTCCCGTGAGGAGCCCTCTTTGCGCAGAGACGCCACACCCCGCCGCTACCTGATGTGCCCACCCACGCACTTCAAGGTCACGTACTCCATCAACCCATGGATGGACCCCGCGAAGCCGGTGGACCTGCCGCTCGCCCTGACCCAGTGGGAGGACCTGCGCGACCGCTACCGCGCGCTCGGCCACACCGTCGAACTCCTCGACTCCCGCCCCGGCCTCCCCGACATGGTCTTCGCCGCGAACGGCGCGACCGTGGTGGACGGCCGCGTCCTCGGGGCGCGCTTCGCCTACCCCGAGCGGGCGGCGGAAGCCGAGGCCCATCTCGACTGGTTCCGGACGCACGGCTTCGCCGAGGTCCACGAGCCCTCCCACATCAACGAGGGCGAGGGCGATTTCGCGGTCACCGCGTCATGGATCCTCGCCGGGCGCGGCTTCCGTTCCAGCCCGCTGTCGCACGACGAGGCCCAGGAGTTCTTCGGCCGACCGGTCATCGGCCTCGACCTCGTCGATCCGCGCTATTACCACCTGGACACGGCGCTGGCGGTGCTCGACGACACCGTCGACGGGGAGGTCATGTACTACCCGGGCGCCTTCTCCCCCGGCAGCCGGGCCGTACTCGCCCGGCTGTTCCCCGACGCGATCATCGCGGAGGAGGCGGATGCCGCGGCACTCGGCCTCAACGCGGTGAGCGACGGCCGCCACGTGCTGCTGCCGCAGGCGGCTGTCGGCCTCTTCGAGCCGCTGCGGGCCCGCGGCTACGAGCCGATCGGCATGGACCTGGGCGAACTGCTGAAGGGCGGCGGCAGCGTGAAGTGCTGCACACAGGAGCTGCGCACCTGACCCGGCGTGCGGGGCCCGGGGAGCTTCGGCACCCCGGGCCGTCCCCTCCCCCGGAGGGGCGGGGCGCGCGCCGCGCGGCGAGGTCGGTCAGGAGTCCGGCTCCGCCGGCCATGCGTCGCCCCAGTCCGCGTCCCGGGCCTCGCGGTAGAGCGGGCCGTGGCGCTTGGTCACCGTGTCGCGGCGCAGGCCGTCCTCGGCCGTGCACAGGTCCAGCAGGACCATGCCCTTGCGGATCTGCGGTTTGCGCGTTATGCGGGCACGCGCCGGGTCCGCGGGGAATCGGACGGCCGCGACATAGCTGAACTTCTCGTCCTCGTACGCCAGTGAACCGCCCTTCACCTGCCGGTGCAGCGAGGACCGGCTGACCCGGGCAGAGAAGTGGCACCAGTCCTCGCCCGGCACGATCGGGCACGTGCCGCTGTGCGGGCACGGCGCGGCGACGCGCATCCCGGCGTCCGTCAGCTGTTCCCGTGCCTCGCGGATGCGGAGGTAACCGTCGGGGGTTCCGGGCTCGATCAGTACGACCGCCTGCGCGGCCCGCGCCGCCTCGGCGACGACCGCGCGCCGCGCGCCGGGCGTCAGCTCGCCGAGGACGTAGGAGACGGTGACCAGGTCGGTGGCGGGCAGCTGAAGGCCCGGCCCGATGATGCGGCGCTGCCAGTCGGCCGCGCGCAGGGCGGCCGAAGGCGCGTCGGACGCCAGTTCGCGCCCCAGCGCGAGAGCCGGTTCGGCCCAGTCCAGGACGGTCGTGGTCCGGGGCTCCGCCCAGGTCGCGTCCACCGCCCAGGTCGCCGCGCCGGTGCCGCCGCCGACATCCACATGGCTGCCGGGAGCCCAGGCGGGGGCGGCGGCCGCGAGGCCGGCCAGCGCGGACCGTACCGCTTCGAAGGTGGCCGGCATCCGGTAGGCGGCGTACGCGACGACGTCGGAGCGGTCCCGCAGCACCGGGGCGTCGGTCGGGGTGCGGCCGCGGTAGTTGGCGATCAGCCGCTCGACGGCCTGGGCGGCCTGCTTCGGCGGCAGCCCGTCGAGAAGTCCGGCGAGGGCGCTGCGCAGGGCTTCTGCGGTGGGGACGGTGCTGGTCACCAGCGAAGTTTACGTTCCGGGCGGGGAGCTCTGAGCCCGCGCGGCCTGCTGCCAGGGACGGCACAGGCCCAGGAAGCAGGCGACGGACCCGAGAGCGCAGACGAGCTGCACCACGGCCATGGGAACGGCGGTGTCCTCACCCGCGATGCCGACCAGCGGGGATGCGATGGCACCGATGAGGAAGGATGTGGTGCCGATGAGCGCGGAGGCGGAGCCGGCGGCGTGCGGGGTGCGCATCAGCGCCTGCGCGTTGGTGTTGGGCATCGCCACGCCCATCGCGGACATCAGCACGAAGAGGCCGGCCGCGATCGGCACCAGGCCGACCTCGCCGAAGACGCCGGAGGCCATCAGCAGCAGGGCTGCCGAGGCCAGGGTGATCACCGCAAGGCCCACGGCGAGCACCTTGTCGAGGCTGACCCGGCCGACGAACAGTTTGCCGTTGAGCTGCCCGACGGCGATCAGGCCGATCGAATTGACGCCGAAGAGCAGGCTGAAGGTCTGCGGGGACGCGCCGTAGATGGCCTGGACCACGAAGGGCGAGGCGGAGATGTACGCGAAGAGCGCGGCGAAGGCGAGACCGCCGGTCAGCACGTATCCGGTGAAGACGCGGTCGGCGAGCAGCGAGCGCATGGTGCGCAGGGCCTGCCCGACGCCGCCGCTGTGCCGCCTGTCCCGCGGCAGGGTCTCGTGCAGCCACTTGGCCACCACGAGGGTGAGGACCACACCGATGGCGGTCAGGACGTAGAAGACGCCCCGCCAGTCGGTGAGGCGCAGGACCTGGCCGCCGATGAGCGGGGCGATGATCGGGGCGACTCCGGAGATGAGCATCAGGGTGGAGAAGAACCGGGCCATCTCGACGCCGTCGTAGAGGTCGCGGACCACCGCGCGGGCGATCACGATGCCGGCCGAGCCGGCCAGGCCCTGGAGCAGCCGGAAGCCGATGAGCAGCTCGGCGGTGGGCGCGAACGCGCAGATGGCGGTGGCGACGACGTACACGACCATGCCGATGAGCAGCGGGCGACGGCGGCCCCACCGGTCGCTCATCGGCCCGACCACGAGCTGGCCCAGCGCCATGCCGGCGAGGCAGGCGGTCAGGGTGAGCTGGACGGTCGCGGCGGGGCTGTTCAGCGAGCGCGTGACCTCCGGCAGCGCCGGGAGGTACATGTCCATGGAGAGGGGCGGCAGTGCGGTGAGCCCGCCGAGCACCATCGTGACGAGGAAGCCGGTGCGGCGCGTGGCGGCGACCGCGGGCGCCGAGGACCGCTGTGCCGATATGTGGTCGGGCTTGTTCGTGGTCCGGCCGCTCTCCGGCATTGAGCTCTCCATGTCCTTTTCCGCGCACTCCGGGGGACGCCCCCCGGACATCCCCCGCGGCGGATCCATGCTCTCAGCAAATCCGGGTGGCCGAGACCGACGGGGGATGAAACCGGGTCGGTCCCCGCCGCCCCCGCGGGGAAGCCTCCCCGGTCGTACGGGTGTGAGCCCCGGTCATACGGGTGTGAGGCCGGGATCACCCGCCTCCGTCACGAAGGACGCCGCCGTGACGACGGGCGCGCCGGGCGTGGTGACTGCGGACACCGTACGGAAGTCCGCCCTCGCCCGTTCGGTGCCGAGGGTGACGACGGCGTACCCACGCCGGCCGTTGTAGAACTTCATGTGCGGGTTGGCGCCGGTGAGGTCGTTCCAGTTGGCCGGCTTGTCCGCGCCGTTCTTGCCGCTGGAGACCGAGGTCGCGACGATCTCGGTGCCGACGGTCGGCGAAGCCGGGTCGTCGAAGTCCTTCTTCAGGTCGAAGCCGTAGCCGACGTGCACATCGCCGGTGAGCACCATGAGGTTCTCGACGCCGGCCGCTGCCGCCCCGTCGAGGATGCGTTCGCGCGAGGCCGGGTAGCCGTCCCACGCGTCCATCGAGAGCTTGAAGTCGGACGTCGGCACGTTGCGGCGCTGCGCGAAGGTCACCTGCTGCGGGACGAGGTTCCACTGCGCGCCCGACTGCCGCCAGCCGTCGAGCAGCCATCGCTCCTGGCTCTCGCCGGTCATCGTGCGCGAGGGGTCCTCGGATTCGGGGCCCGGCGTCTGCCAGCCGTCGCCGTACGCCTGGTTGGAGCGGTACTGGCGGGTGTCGAGGATGTCGAACTGGGCGAGCCGGCCGAAGTGCAGCCGGCGGTAGAGCCGCATGTCCGGGCCCGTCGGTTGCTGGGGCAGGCGCAGCGGCTGGTTCTCCCAGTACGCGCGGTAGGCGGCGGCTCGCCGGATCAGGAACTCTTCCGGGGGGACGTCGTTCTCGGGGATCTCGCCCGCGTAGTTGTTCTCGGTCTCGTGGTCGTCCCAGGTGACGACGAAGGGGTGCGCGGCGTGCGCGGCCCTGAGGTCCGGGTCCGACTTGTACAGGGCGTAACGCAGCCGGTAGTCCTCGAGGCTGACCGTCTCGCGGTTGAAGTGCGCGGGGAGGCGGCGGTCGGTGTAGGCGCGCGCGCCGCCGGTGGCGTTCACGGCGTACTCGTAGAGGTAGTCGCCCAGATGGACGACCACGTCGAGGTCTTCCGCCGCGAGGTGCTGGTACGCGGTGAAGTAGCCGTCGTGGTACGCCTGGCAGGAGACGGCGGCCAGCCTCAGTTCCGCGATCTGGGCGTCGGCTTCGGGGGCCGTTCGGGTGCGCCCGGTCGGGCTGATCCAGGTGCCCGCGCGGAAGCGGTAGTAGTAGACGCGGTCCGGGATGAGCCCGTCGGCCTCGACATGGACGCAGTGGTCGAACTCGGGGTGCGCGGTGACGGTTCCGTTCGTGACGCGCCGGCGGAACTGGTCGTCGTGGGCGATCTCCCAGTCCAGCCGGACTCGGGACGGCGGGAGGCCGCCGCCCGGTTCGTAGGGACTGGGCGCGAGCCGGGTCCACAGGAGTACGGATCCGGGCATCGGGTCGCCCGAAGCGACACCGAGGGTGAACGGGTCCTCGGTGATCCTCCTTGCGTTCAGCTCGGCGGCCCGGGCGCTGCCCGGCAGGTCGGTCGCGAACGCGAGGGCGGCCGCGGCTCCGGTGGTGGTGAGGAACCGGCGGCGGCCGATGTGCCGGGCCGCTGCGCGGAGCTCCGGTGAGATTTTGTCCTGATATGACGTCATTTGCCCCTCCCCTGCCGGATGTTGCCAGAAGCATTGGAGGGGATGGGGGAGGCGCGCGGTTGTCACGTACACAACAGCAAAATGACGAGGGTGTGTCACGTACGCTGCGGCCCCATGGATGCTGTTGCGAAGAAGATCGCAGTCGTGACGGGTGCAGGCTCCGGGATCGGCCGGGCGGTCGCACTGACCCTGGCCGGAGCCGGCTGGTCGGTGGCTCTGGCCGGCCGCCGCATGGAGGCCCTGGAGGCGACGGCCGAGGCCGCCGGACTCTCGGGCGACCTGCTGTGCGTACGGACGGACGTGTCCTCGCCGCAGGACGTGGCCGCGCTGTTCACCGCAGCGCGCGAGCGGTACGGCCGGTTGGATCTGCTGTTCAACAACGCGGGCACGTTCGGACCTGGCGGCGTGGCACTGGAGGACCTCCCCTACGAGGCGTGGCGCAAGGTGGTGGACGTGAACCTGACCGGCTCCTTCCTGTGCGCGCAGGCCGCGTTCCGGCTGATGAAGGATCAGGACCCGCAAGGCGGACGGATCATCAACAACGGCTCGATCTCCGCGCATGCGCCTCGGCCGAACTCGGTGGCGTACACCGCGACGAAGCACGCGATGACGGGTCTGACGAAGTCGCTGTCCCTGGACGGACGCCCGTACCGCATCGCGTGCGGGCAGATCGACATCGGCAACGCGGCGACCGAGATGACCGGGCGGATGCAGACCGGCGTCCTGCAGGCGAACGGACAGCTCGCGGCTGAACCGGTGATGGACGCGGCGGACGTCGCCCGGACCGTGCTGCACATGGCGGAGCTGCCGCTGGAGGCGAACGTGCAGTTCGCGACCGTGATGGCAACGACGATGCCGTACATCGGGCGCGGCTGAGGCGGCCTGCCCGGCCGGGAATGAGCGCGCGGCGGGCGTGGTTGCTCCGCCACATGACGACGAATGAGATCCTGCGCTACACCGCGTTCTCCGCCGACCCCGCGGGCGGCAATCCCGCAGGGATAGTGCTCGATGCGGCCGGGCTGGACGACCAGGCCATGCTCGCGATCGCGGCGGAACTCGGCTACAGCGAATCGGCTTTCCTGACCGCCCCGCCGGAGGGCCTCGGCGAGCCCGGTCGCGCGTTCACCATCAGGTACTTCAGCCCGAAGGCCGAGGTCTCCTTCTGCGGTCACGCCACCGTGGCGACCGCGGTCGCCCTGGGCGAACGCACAGGTCCGGGCGAGCTGGTCTTCGCCAGCCCCGCGGGTCCGGTCCCGGTGACCGTGACCGAGACCGACGGCGAGCTGCGCGCCACACTGACCAGCGTCGAGCCGCACGTGGAGGACATCACTGCGGAGGACCTCACAGAGGCGCTGGCCGCGCTGGACTGGCCGGCCGCCGACCTGGACCCGGCGATGCCGCCGCGGATCGCCTACGCCGGCGCCCGCCATCTCGTCCTGGGGGCCGCCACCCGTGGGCGGCTGGCCGATCTGGCGTACGACTTCGCCCGGCTCGAGGCGCTCATGCACCGACTGGATCTGACGACGGTGCAACTGGTCCACCGCGCGTCGGAGACCACCTTCCACGTCCGCGACCCGTTCCCGGTGGGCGGCGTGGTCGAGGACCCGGCGACCGGCGCGGCGGCGGCCGCGTTCGGCGCGTACGCGCGTGAGCTCGGCCTCGTCCCGGAGGAGTCGGTGCTCACCCTCCACCAGGGCGAGGACATGGGACGCCCGGGCGTCCTGACGGTGGAGCTCCGCGCCGGAGACCCGCGGGTGCGGGTGGGGGGCGCGGGGGCGCGCATCCCTGACGAGTTGTCCGGAAGGTTCTCATCGTCACCGCCGAGGCCGAGCGTTCGTTCAAGTGGAATCCCCAGGGAATCGAGCTCGTCATCCTGGTCGGGCTGATCTTCGTCATGGCGCTGGCCATTTTCGTCTGGCGGCACGCAACCCGGCCCCACGACTTCACGCTCTTCACGGGCACAGCGCGCCTGACCTGCCCGACAGGCGGGGCCTGACCCGAGGTGCAGGGACTTCCGGGCGGTGATGCAATGGCTGAGGTGCGTGAAAGCCGTGGAACGGCTCGGAGAGGTTCCACTCGGACGAGCCCAGTCGAGCCCAGCCCTGCGAGGAGTCGACATGAGCGCCGACGAGTTTTCCGAGATGGGTCCTGTCGACTATCTGGTCATTGAGTTTCCCGGCAACCGAATGACCGGCGAGGGCCTGCCTCTGCTGCTCGATCTGGTCGAGCGCCGAATCATCCGGATCCTCGACCTCGCCTTCGTCAGAAAAGAATCGGACGGTTCCGTCACCGGGATGGAAATCGCTGACATCGACGGCGACGGCCTGCTCGACCTGACCGTCTTCGAAGGCGCCTCCTCGGGCCTGCTCGGCGACGACGATCTTCAGGAGGCGGCCGCCGCTCTCGAACCCGAACGCGCCGCCGGAATCATCGTGTACGAGAACCTGTGGGCCGGTCCCCTCGCGGCAGCCCTGCGGCGCAGCGGCGCCCAGATGGTGGCCGGCGGACGGATTCCGGTGCAGGCTCTCGTGGCCTCACTCGAGGCCACCGAAAACAAGTCCGGTTCCTGAGGCAGTCCCCAGCGGCTGCTCGCGAGACTAAGGACAAAGCACATGCCTGGACTACTCCGGGGGGTTGCCCGCACCGCCGTCGTCGCCGGGACGGCGACCGCGGTCTCCAACCGTGTGTCGCGCCGACAGGCCGGCCGGTGGGCCGACCAGGATGCCCAGCAGGCCGGTCCCCAGCAGCCGGCCGAAGCGGCGCCTGCGCCCCCGGCCGCACCCTCGATGGAAGCCAAGATCGCCCAGTTGAAGGAGCTCGGCGAGCTCAAGTCCCAGGGCGTGCTCACCGAAGCCGAGTTCGCGGATCAGAAGAGCCGGATCCTGAGTTCCTGAACCGACTCCCCGATCGGGGCGCCCCCGTTCTCATCCCCCGTCACGACGGTCGGCAGCGGGCGCCGGCGCATGCTCCTGCCGGCGCTTCTCCGATGCGGCCTCGTCCCGTCCCGGGCCGCCGTCGTCCAGGAACTCACGGAGGGCGAAGGCCGCCAGTACGGCGACAACAAGCCACAGCACCACTTGCGTGGTCGGGTACGACCAGGTGACGAGGACGAGCACCGCGGCCAGCAGGACGGCCCCGCCGATCCAGCGCTTGTAGCGGTGGACGAACGTGCCCACCGGGCCCAGGCGCCCGCCGGCCCCAACGGCTTCCCGCACTGCGCCGATGCCCGTGGCGCAGGCACGGCGCACCGCGACCGCGGCCCGGGAGGGCCCGACGAGAAAGGCGCCGATGGCGGTCACCAACGCGACCGCGCCCACGACACGCACCGTGGCACGCAGGAATCTGATGAGTGTGTCGAAGACCGCGGCTGCCGCGGGCTGGTACACATGCGGCGGCAGCCGGTCGAGATAGATGGCGCGGAAGATCGTGAGGCCGGTGCCGAGCAACAGCATGGCGAAGGCGATGGAGAGCGCGACCGCGATGAGTGCGCGGCGGCGGTTGGCTGCCAGGAACACCGCGGCGGCGGCGATGAGCACGGTGATGACCGGGAGCCAGGTACCGAGGATCTGCAGGATCCGCACGTACGTCTTGACCTTGCCGAGGTCGTCCGAGGCGAACACGACGAAGTCGGTGTGCACCTCGGGGATCTTCGCCGCCCGGGAGAGGCCGGCGTTCACCAACTCGTCCTTGGCCTTGTCGACGATGGGGCCCACATCGATGGCGACCTCGTTGTTCTTCAACGAGACGGCGCCTCCGCCCTTACCGGTCAGCGCCTTGTCCAGAGTGGTGTGAGCGACTCGGTTGGCGTCGATCCACAAGGTCTCGAACACGTCGCTGGAGACGACTCGGCGGACCGTACTGCTGATCAGTTCCTTCAAACCGCTCTCGATCGGTCCGCTCAGCCCGCTGATCAGCCTGGCGACCTCGGGGCGTACTCCCTCCTGGGATGCCGCGGCGGAAAGTTCGTTCACCACGGCTTTCACGTCGATCTCCGCCAGGAGCGCGGCGGTGGCCCGATTGGTGACCGCCGTCTGCACCGCTGGATCGTCCGCCAACGGAGCGACCGTGGCGACATAGCGGTCGGTGTCCCCCACGATGCTGTCCGCCCACACGGCGACGACCGACAGGACGGACAGCACCGCGGCCAGGATGATCAGTACGGCGGAGAGCAGCGACCGGCCCCGGTGTCGGCGACGGCTTCCCCCCTCCAGGTCCGCGACACGACGCTGCAGGTCGTCCCACCGCGCTTGATCATCCGACGGCCGCTGGTCGCCGGCCGTGGAGCGGGCCGTTCCTTCGGAGTCGGCACCGACGGGCCGCCCGCTCGGCGAAGCAGGGACCTCCCGTCCCTGACTGGTGCCGGATGCATCCGGCTCGGACGAGTGGGCTGCCATGAAGCACTCCTGCGTCTGGTCCCGTGGGCCGCGAGCGGCGGAGCGCTCCGCCGCTCATCCAGGAGAAAGGCAACCCGCGGATCTCGCGACCGGAGCGGCGCCGACGGGTGTACGCCGGCTGCTCGGGCCCTGCTGACTCAGCTGGGGAAACCGTTGTGCTCGCGAGCCCCCGGCGTGCGGGGATCACGGGGGGTGATCGTTCGAGATGCGCGGTTCCGGGGACGCTGGTTCGCTGGTTGCGCTCGCTTCTTCCCCCACAGATCGAGGAGTGATCATGAGCGTTGCAGGTGAACCCGGCGGCCGTGCACAGCAGATGCGCGCCAAGGCGCAGGAGATGAAGGACGCGGCCGACCGCGCCACAGACCCTGAGGAGCGCAAGCGGCTGCAGGAAAAGGCCCGTCGGCTGCAGGAGCAGAGTGAGCAGGAAAGCGGCATGGGCAGCCAGAGCATGGGCACTCAGGGCATAGACCCCATGTAGTTCGGTCCTGCCATTCCCTCGCACCGACGAGGCCACCACCAGTGAGGCGAAGCCTGTGTGGTCGGCCGTGTGGTCGGCCGTGGGAAAACCGCATACGCGAACCGCCGCCCGCAAGCTCCGAGCTTGTGGGCGGCGGCCGCGATGCCGCCACGCCGGTGGCGCCCCAACGATCCCATTCCGCGCCGCTGGAAGGGGTTCGGCCTCCGCCCGGTTGCCCCCGTGAGACGGGACACACCGACAGAACCGGAGAAGTCCGTGATCGTGGAATGCATCCGCTACCGGATCACAGATCCGGCACGCCGGGGCGAGTTGGAACGCGCCTACGCGGCCGCGTCACAGCAGCTGGACCTCGCTTCCCAGTGCCTCGGTTATGAGCTCTCCCACGGCGTGGAGAAACCGGAGCGTTACGTATTGCGCATCGAGTGGACCTCGCGCGAGGAGCACGAACAAGGCTTCCGGGGCGGACCGTACTTCCAGGCCTTCCTCGCGGCCGTGCGCCCCCACATCGGCGACATCGAAGAAATGAAGCACTACGAACAGACCTACGTGACCTCCGTGAAGGGAGGTACAGAACGGATGTGCCGGTCCACTTCTGCTCGGTCATCGCCGACAGCAGCGGGAAGCAGGCTGCCTCGGTCTTGCCCCCCCGCCATCGGAGCCAGCAGTACGGCGTCCTGCCCCTGCATGAGCGGCGTGATCGCCCCCCGCTGCAGAGGGCGCAGATCGGGCCAACCGAGGGTGTTGACGAGACTCGTGCGGGTGGGGGCATGTCCTCCGAGACTCCACCGGGGTGGAGCGGAAGCCCGTCGGGCCGCGTTGACGATGTGTCTGAGGGTACCTGGCGGTACTGACAGTCGTACCGGTGGTCGCAGTGGCGGCAGCGGGCGCCGTGCCCGGTCTCCCCTACCGACGTCCGGATACCGGAGTGCATGGCCTCTGCCCTCTGGAGTCGGCACGGTCGACCTCGGTGGCGTCCGCGTCATCCCAGCGGATGCGGCCGGTGTCGGGGTTTACAGGCCGCAAGGGAGCCAGGCCAACGCAACGGCGACCAGAATCCCGTCGTCACTCTGCACCGCCCAATTTGGACATCGGACCGCTGCTCTGCGTGGTCGACGACGAGGACCGCGCCAGCGCCCGGCGGGTCTCAGTCCGGGAGCAGCACAAATCCTTCAGCAATGGCCTCGTCCACGAGAGCGTCCCACGTTCGATCGCTCGCTTCGGCAACGAATCAATCGCATAGCGCTTGCTCCATCCTGTCGGCTCAGCGGGCCCTCCGTGCGATACGAGAAGAGCCCACCGCAGCGGATCAAGAACCCTCCGCAGGCATCAGGCCGCCCTCCGACTCGACCAAGTCCCCGGCGGCGATCAACGCGTTGATGTCGCCCGTCAGCGCGTCCCGGATATCGGCTCCGAGCCGCGCCCATCCGAAGAATCGAGCAGCCTCCCGCAGCAGATCCTCGCGGTGCACACCCGGGCCTTCGTCGACCACGTTTCTGAGCACGAGCTGCCGCTCCGCCACGGGAACCTCCGCCACTCGTCGGGCGCACCGCTCCGTCGGTGTGCGGGCGAACTCCGTCTCGTGGCCGGGCCTGTCGTAGGCCGTACCGACGTGGACGATCTTGCCCTGCCTGAGCAGGCGGCGAAGAGCTCGATCGATGCGGTCGCGAACCACCTGGCCGGCTCGTCCGAGGCCCCACGCGAGACGGACCCTGGTGTAGATCACCTCCTTCTCGACGGGCCCTTCCGCCTCAACCACACACAGCGCCACGTCCGCCACCACGTCGAGGGCATCGGGGTCCTGCAGCTCCACGCCCCACATGCCCCGCCGGCTGCTCGACCTGTCACGTACCTCTGTCAACAGGTCAGGGTCGACGTCCTGGTAGGGACGGCTCCAGGGCGCAGGGCCGGCGTCGACCGTCACGAACTCCACTCGCGGGACTGCCGGACGACCTGCTGCCCCTTCTACAGACTCTCCGCGCCCCGCGCTCATGGGGCCGTCCACGGCCTCCGCCGTACTGTCACCGTTGCCAGGGTTGCCGCCGCTGCCGTCCACCCCCACGGGTGGCGCCACTCGCACCGCATGCGGGTCCTCCGCACACGCCGCCTCCACCGCGGCCCGCAGTCGCGCCATCGCATCCCGCCGGTTCCGATACCAGTCCGTACCCCAGATTCGGTGCAGCCTCCAACCCAGGTCGAGCAGGACCGCTTCCCTGAGCCGGTCGCGGTCCCGAGCCGCCCGCGAGGAGTGATACATGGCGCCGTCGCACTCGATGCCCAGCGCGTACGTGCCGGGCGCGCCCGGGTGCCGTACCGCCATGTCGATGCGGAACCCGGCGACCCCCACCTGCGGCTGGACCTCATATCCCCAGCCGCGCAGGACGTCGATGACCTCCTCTTCGAAGGGGCTCTCCGGAGCCGCGTCCGGCTCGGCGGCCTCCGTCTGGAGGATCGCAGGACCGTGCTGGGCGTACTGCAGGTACCGCTTGAGGTGCTGCACGCTCTTGTTGGCGCTGTCCGGCAGATCGCCTCCGTGGAAGGAAGCGACGACCTCCATGCGGCGCCGGGCGCGGGTCACGGCCACGTTGAGGCGTCGCCAGCCGCCCTCTCTGTTGATCGGACCGAATCTCGAGTCCATCTTGCCCCGGTGGTCGGGACCGTAGCCGATGGAGAGGATGATGACGTCGCGCTCGTCGCCCTGGACGGTTTCGAGGTTCTTGACGAAGAAACCGTCGAGCCGGCCCTCCGTGAAGTGGTGGTCGAGGTGCGGGCGGGCCGCCCTCGCCTTCTGCACCGCCTCCTCGATCGCCTCCGCCTGCGCCTTCGACAGCGCGACCACGCCGAGGGTGTGCTCGGGGCGGGTGTCGAAGTGGTGGATGACGCGCTGGGCCACCTTCGTGGCCTCGAGGGGGTTGTCGCTCCTCCCGCCGCGGTCGTAGACGCCGTCCGCCTTGATGAACTCCACACCGATGTCCGGTCCCTGTTCCAGCGCGCCCGGGAACGTGACCATGGAGTTGTCGTAGAAGTCGTGGTTGCTGAAGGCGATCAGGTTCTCGTGCCGGCTGCGGTAGTGCCAGCGCAGGGGCAGCCCGCGCAGGACTCCGCTGGCCTTGCACATGTCGAGTATGGACCCGAAGCCGTCGGTGGCGTCCTCGTCCCAATCGTCGCCGTCGTCGCTGTCGCCGGCCGCGGTGAAGAACGAGGTCGGCGGCAGCTGCTTCTGGTCACCCGCCACGATGAGGGCGTTGCCCCGGTAGACGGAGTTCACGGCGTCCTGGGGCAGCACCTGGGACGCCTCGTCGAAGACAACGACATCGAACTCGAAGTCTGGTGGCAGGTACTGGCTGACGGTCAGCGGGCTCATCATGAAGCAGGGCTTGACCAGCCGTACGACGTCGCGGGTCTGCTGCAGCAGGTGCCGTACGGGCATGTGACGACGCTGTTTCTCGGACTCGCGGCGGATCACGGCGGCCTGGCCCACCGATGTCCGGCGAGGGCGGCGGGAGTTGCACGCGGCGATGACCTCGGCGTGTGCCGCCGCCACCAGGTCCTGGTCCGCCCTCTGGAATCGCTCCACCAACTGGTCGCGTTCCACCGCCCGCATCGGCTTCAGCCTCTGGTCGGTGGCGAGCTGGTGCTCGACCCACGCGGTGAGCACCGCACGTTCCATAGCGGCGGGGAAGTCCTCGGCGGAAACCTCGCGGCGTGCGAGCTGGTCGGGCAGCCCGTCGAGGCGGTAGCGGCGCAGCAGGATCAGTGCGTCGGCGCACCTGGTCCACGCTTCCGGGCCGAAGGGGTCGCGGTCGAGGCGGGACAGGACGGACTGGGCAGCGGTGAGGGATTCGGAGAGTTCGCGTCGCAGCTCCTCAGCCTGCTCACGCTCGAAGTACCCGGCGAGTGCCTCGCGCTGACCGCTCCAGTCGCCGGCGCGGGCCGCGACGGACGGGTCGGCTGACGCGGCCAGCATCAGCCGGGCCGCCGCCCGGGGCAGGGGCGCGGAGTGGCCGCCGTGTGCGGTACGACGGACCTTTTGGGCCCAGTCCAGGGCATCCAGGATCGCATCACGGTCTGTCTCGGTGCCCTGGTAGAGGGAACCGAGAAGGCTTCGGTACGTGGCGTCGTTCTCCGCGAAAGAGGACTGGGCGTCGCGGGCGGAGACGACTGCGGCCACCGCTTCCCTGGCCCGCGACAGGGTGAGGCCCGTCTCCTCGTCCATGACGCGGGCGGTTGAGCGGATGAGGTCGGCCGCGTCCTCGAAGGGCTCCACGTGCGCGCGGAGCCAGCTCGCCGCCCGTTCGAGGGAGCAGGCGGCAAGCGCTGCGCCGACCGTCGCGAGGTGGGGCTGCCCGCTGTACCCCTGCCAGAGGTCCAGGTCACGGCGGATCTGGTCCGTCTGGGCGAGGAGTTCGCGCGGTACGGGGCGGCCGTCGGCCAGTACGTCGACGAGGTTGGTCCGGCGCGCTGGTTCCGTGAGCGTGTCGGGCGCGAGGCGGGCGATCAGCCGAGCGGAGTCCAGGGCGGCCCGCAAGGCCTCGGTGTGGGGGTGCCCTTCTGGGGCGTACCGGCCCAGCAACTCGCGCTGTTGCTCCGTGGCGTACGGGCCCGGTTGCTGTCGCGTCAGGTCAAGGCCGCGGCGCATGAGCTGCCCCATGGGCTCGTAGCCCGTCATGCCGTTGGGCGCCGCGTCGTGCAGGTCGTCCGCCTGCGTGTCGAGGCCCCGGTACCAGGGGCCGAGAAGGCTGCGGTCGGTTACGGCCTGAGCGGCGAACGCGGCGGTCTCCTTCTGTGCCGCGTGCGCGGCCGTGACCGCCGTGCGCGCACAGGCGAGCGTGTGCTCGGAACCGGGGCCACTGTCCCGGCGACCGACCGAGGCCACGGTGTGCAGCAGCGCGACGGCCTGCCGCAATGGGGCATGGTGGGCGCGCAGCCAGCGGGCGGCGTCGCCGAGCGGCTGCTTGGTGAGGTCGGCCGCATGCGGAGCCAGCGACGGGCTGTCCAAATCCCTTCGCCACGTGGCGAGATCGTTGCGCAGCGCCGTGCCCTGCTCGACGAGTGCGGGTCGCGGCTCTCGGCCGTCGGCCAGGTGAGTGGCGAGCAGACTCCGGCGGTAGGGGTCGGCGACGGTTTCCGGCGCGAGTGCGTGGACCGCTTCGGCGTGCGCCAGTGCCTTGCGCAGTGCCGGGACATCGGGCAACGCCGTGCCCCGATAGCGGCCGATCAACTCGGCGTGGGTCGTGGCCAGCGACCGCAGCTTCCGGTGCGCGGCGCACCAGGCGTCGGCGAGCGGCAGCTTGTCGTACAGCTCGCCGCGCCACGAGCCGCCGTGCGTCAGCCGGGCCACGAGCTTGCGGTCGGCCCGGATGCCGCTGGACAGCATGCCGGCGAATCCCTGGCGGCCCTCCATGAGCCGGCGGGCTGCTTCGGGCAGTTCGGGCGTGGAAACGACTTCGGGGAGGAAGGTGTCGCACGCCGCCTCCTCCGCGGCAGCCAAGTCTTCGGCGGCCGAGGAGATCTCCGCGACGGCTGCCTGGGCACCGGGAAGTGCCCGGGGATCGAGCCATGCTTCGAGCGTGCGGTCCGAGGCTGTGGCCAGCTCCACGAGCGTGGCCAGGTCCTCCGCCTCGGACGTCGCCTTCGGCCGGTCACACCCGAGGCGCTCGGCCACCGAGTCGGCATGCTCGGCGGCCATCTCAAGGGCATCGGCAAGCGTGTCGAACCGCTCGGCCAGCTCCGCGGCCTCGCGGCCGGTCAGCGACACGATGTCGGCGCCTGGCGGTTCCAGTGCAGCGAGGGCCTGCTCGTTGGCCGGTCGCTCGGCACTCACTTCCCAACGCAGTTCGGCCCACCCCGGGCCCGCGTGGTCCGTCGCGAGGGCCTGGGCGGAGAGTACCCGGTCCCGTCGTAGGAAGAAGTCGCTCAGTGCGTCGGCGGCGACCCCGACTGCCGCCTCCTCCGCCCGCGCGGGGCCTTCAGGGACCAGCCACTGCTCGAGAGGGCGGTGTTCGGTGCCGGCCACGGCGATCACGTCACACAGATGACGTACTTCCTCGGGGCTGCCGGGATTCGTCAGCCCGGTGAGGTGGCTGACACCGGTGAGGCTCTGCAGGGTCCGCTCCAGCACACCAGCGGTCGCGTCGAACTCCCCGGCGAGCTGTCGCGCTCGCTCCTCCGTGAGTCCGGCGAGGTCAAGGCCGCGCGGCGCCATCGCCGAGAGCGTCTTCTCGGCTTCCCCCGGCTCAGCCGTCAGCCTGGTGGACAGCTCCTGCCAACGCTCACCCACCGCCGCGCGGACGGCAGTGCTCGTACGCTGCACCTTGCGCAGTTCCGCCAGGAAGGCGTCGGCCCGGTCGTCCACCTCGTCGGCGAAGGCATCCGTGGTCAGCCACGCTTCCGGCACAGGACTCCGCACGTCGAGCAGCCGCAGGAGCGCGATCAGGCGGTCGATTCCGCTCTGGTCCGTGACGGGCACTCCCCCGGGCGCGAGATCCCGGTATCGGTCGACCGCCGTCGCGAGCGCGTCCCGCGCCGCCTGCGCCTGCTCCAGCACAGGACGTGGATGCGGCAGGCCGGCTCGCAGGTCACGCCAGGGGAACGACGGGTCGGCGACCGCCTCCCAAGCGTCGGAGATGGTTTTCGTCGCCTCGACGATCAGGCGCAGGTCCTCGTCACTGAGCGTCTCAGCGCGAAACGTCGCCGCTGCCCCCGTGGGGGTGTCGTCACCATGGCGCAGATAGGCCACCGGCGCCTCGGACAGCCGGCCGACCCGACCGAGCACGTCGTGCAGGGTCCGTCCCAGCGGGTCGCGGACCTCGTTCATCGCTTCGGCGTAGGCGCTGAGAGCGAGGCGCAGTCCCCTGGCCTGCGCCAGGGTCTGCTGTGACAGTTGCGGTGCGCGCGGCTCCTCCGCGAGCGCCCGGCCCAGCTCCTGGGCCACCGCCTTGCGGCTGGTGTTGTGGCTGTGGAGGGCCAGGGCGTACGAGTCGAGTCCGACCGACTTCAGCCGGTCGAGGACGACATCAAGGGCCGCCGCCTTCTCACTGACGAACAGCACACTGCGGCCCGCGTGCATCAGGCCGGCGATCATGTTCGTGATCGTCTGGCTTTTGCCGGTACCGGGCGGGCCGTCCAGGACGAACGACTGTCCGGCCACGGCCGCGGCGACGGCCTGCCGCTGCGAGGCGTCGGCGTCAAGCACCAGCGGGCTGTCCTCGGGCGGGCTCAGTTCGTCGATCCGGTCGAGCTCGATCTCCTCGAAGTCGAAACGGTCGGAGGCGAGTCCGGAATTCGGGCCGAGCGCCATCGCCCGTACGAGGTCACTGCCGAGGACGCGGTCCTCGTTGTCCAGCAGGTCCTGGTACATCGACTCCTTGTGGGAGGCGAAGAGTGCGAGCACCACGCGGTCGGAGATCTGCCATCCGGCCTTGCCCGCCACCGCGCGAGCCGCGGCGGAGAGCACCGCCTGCAGGTCCGAAGGGTCCTGTTCGGCGACCGGCGTCCAGTCGATGTGGAATTGCTGCAGCTTCACTTTCAGGGCCGGGTTGAGGCGCGGTTCCTCGTCGTCGCTCGCCCTGAGGCGGATCCGGCCGTTGCGCGCGCGCTCGATGGCCACCGGCATCAGGATCAGGGGGGCGTCGCTGGCCGACTCAGCCCCGTCCTCGCGCCAGCGGAGCATGCCGACGCCGAGGTTGAGGGTCCACAGGCCGTAGTCGTTGAAGACCTGCGTCGCTTTGGCGCGCAGGCTGTTCAACGCGCGCAGGAGGGAAGGCGCGGTGGTCTTCTGGGTGATGATTCCGTCGGTGCGGTCGCCCTTCTTCGCAAGGACCACATCGCCGGATCGCATACCCTCGCCGGCATCCGGCTCCTCGTCCGGGAGCGGCGCGAAGTCCCAGCCGCGGGCCAGGCGTTCGACGAGCTCCTGCGCGGATGGGGTCGCGATCTCCAGGGTCGCCGACTTGGTGTGGCGGAAATTGAGCAGCCGGTTACGGCCGCTCAGGTCCACCAGAGAGGTGCGCCAGCTCTCAAGCATCGCCTTGAGGCGGTCCAGTTCCTGGCTGCCCCCGAAGTCATCCGAGTTCGTCACGCTGGCCCCTGATGTTGTCGCTTCTGGGCCAACGGAGCACCTGCATCGACGGCAGTCCCCTCTGCCGCCAACGCGAAGCGCGGCCAGAGAAGTCCGTACTGTCCTGGTGGCCGCACGAGTCCCGCTGATCCCCCCTGGATGCGGAATTCTACGGTCAGCTCACCAATGCGTGAAGCGTTAACTACGTTCGAGAAAGTGAATGGAGCACAACCGACTCCATCGCCCGGTCCCACGACCTCGACGGCCGCCCGTCCAACGCGGGTGTCTGCTTCGACTCCTCCATTGGACACAGCCACCACAGGCCGTGTGGCGCCTCAGCCGTGCGGCGGACGGCCTGCGGCAACGAGACCAGGAGTTCGTGCCCCGCACCGCCGTGTGCGAGCATGCCGGAGTTGGGTCGTAGGCCTGATCGCGGGAATCCGGAAGGTTCTCATCGTCACCGCCGAGGCCGAGCGGAAATTCCAGTGGAATCCCCAGGGAATCGAGCTCGTCATCCTGGCCGGGCCGATCTTCGTCATGGCGCTGGCCACCCTGGTCTGGCGGCGCGCGACTTGGCCCCGTGAGTTCGCGTTCCCCAAAGGCATCGGTGCCTGACCCGCCCGGCGCGGGCAGCCCGGGGGTGACTGTACGGAGTCACGCTGCGGTTGCTGCTCCCGCGCCCACCGCGTTACCTGGAACGGGGCGGAGCGAGGCGCACGGAGCGCGAGGAGCGGTGATGATCACACAAGACCAGGTCGATCGAATTCTCCGGCTGGACGGGAACGGACTTCCATTGGTCTCGCTCTACGTCCCCGCGGAACCGGACAGGACGGGCCGCCGCGCGTTCTTGACCCGGGTGGCGAGCCTGCTGGACCGCATCCGGCCCCTCGCGGAGGATCGCTCACTTGAGCACGCCGCGCGGCTCTCGCTCCGCGACGACATCGCGAAGATCGAGAAATCGCTCGAGGAGGAGCCCCACAAACCGGGCGCTGTCGCCGTCTTCTCCTGCAGCGGCAACGGCGTCTACGAGCAGGTGTGGCTGCCGCGAAGCACCCGCGAACGCATCGTGGTGGACGCCGATCCGTACGTCCGTCCGATGCTGGGCGTGCTCGACGAGTACTACCGCACCTGCGCGGTCATCGTGGACAAGGGGACCGGCCAGGTCTGGGAGCACTACATCGACCAGGCCCGGGAGCTGGAGACGATCCGCGACCGTACGCTGCGCAAGCCCAACTACGCCGCGGGGCTCGCCGAGGACCGGGTCCGCAACAAGGCCGACGAGCTCAGCAAACGGCACTACCGGCGGCTCATCGGCGAGCTGAAGCAGCTGTTCGGGACCGGGAGCTTCGACCTGCTCGTCGTCGGCGGCCACCCTTATGAGGTACCGGTCTTCATCGAATTTCTCCCGCGCGAACTGCGGGACCGGCTCATCGGCAGCTTCACCGTCGACCGCGAGACCGCCACGCCCGCGGACATCAAGCAGAAGGTGCAGGAGCTCGTCTCCGACCACGCACAACAGGAGCAGCGACAGCTCGTCGGCGAGATCCTCGAAGCCAAGGCGGCCCGGCGGCCCTGCGCCGTCGGGCTCGACGAGACGCTGTGGGCGGCGTCGCTGGCCGCGATCCGGACGCTGGCGGTGGACGAGGATGCGGTCGCCCCAGGCGTCGTCTGCGACCGGGACGGGCTGCTTGCGCACTCGGGAAAGACCTGCCCGCTCTGCGGGGAGCCGCTGCGCGAGGTCCCCGACATCATCGACGAACTGACCGAGACCGTCATCGACGACGGCGGCGAGGTCCGGCACATCGAGCCGGAGACGGAACTTCGCGCGCACCAGGCCGGGGCACTGCTGCGCTTCGAACTTCCCCCGCAGTAGGCCCCCACGGTAGTCCGCCGGATCCCTTGACCACCTCGAAGAAGCGGAGTAATCATTGTAAATAGGACCGGTCAACCACGACAGGACTCCCTCGCGGAGTACCTGTCGGGCACCGGCCAGGTCCCCGGCGGCTTCTGAGCAACGCGTAATGGGTTGATCAGAATTTTCCGGGGACCGCCTGTGTGCAGGATGCCTTCAGGCCCGGATCGACGACCCGGGCCTTTGTGCTGTCTCCGGCTTCTGTTCCGCGCGGACAACTACTGACCGTAACCAATGCTCATGATCGCCAGATCTGCTCGGACAGTGGTCATGATCCGCCGACAGCGCTCACGGAATCGCGGATCCCGCACTCGGAGGCGCCGGACTCGGAGAGTGGGCCTGCAACAGCCGCGAGATCACGGAGGCCGCCGACTACGGCCTGCCCTCCCGCCGCAGGCGCGTCTACATGATCGCCACCCGGCACAAGACGGCCGAAGTCAGCAGGCCGACCGCCGAAGACACCGTGGCCGCCGCAGACGACGGCGGGAACTGCGCCTGCCCCGGCTGCTCGGCCGTCGCCACGCTCCTCGCCCTCCTCGAACACATGGGCAAGCACCTGGAAGCCTCGACGCCGAGCAGCGAGCGCGGCGACCCCCTTGGTCTCGCCGCCGGGCCGCGGCCGCCGACGCCTCTCTCCGGCGAATGTCAGTCGGTACGCCAGGCTGTTGACGATCAGACGAAGAGCGCTGCTCCACTCAGCAGGGCTGTCAGGGAGGTACAAGCCAGAAGGCGGCTGCGTACATCCTCAGACATCTCGACGGGACCGCACAGATGACCCAGGACATAGTCCGCCTGCACCAGGTCAGGCCCCATCGCCGCCAATCTCCGACCCCACTTTCCATGGCTACCCTCGTGGCTACTGTCGTAGCCGAGCGGTCCGGTTTGAACCGGTACGGAACGGAGTCCAGCCAAGTCCCGGATCTCAGAAAAAAGGGCCTCTGACCAGCCATTTCGCTGGTCAGGGGCCCATACAGGCAGACGAGTCGAGCTGTACGCCGGGTTCTGTCTCCGGCGGGCCTCGCGGCCCGCCAGGAGGCGGCCATCCATCTAGGGCCGGCGTTGCCGCCGGCCTCGTGCGGTCTACCCGCGGACTCGGGCAGGCAGCCCTCGATCGTCCGCGCAGGGCCGTCTTGCGACGACCCCTTTTGACCTTGCTCCGGGTGGGGTTTACCTAGCCGCCTGAGTCACCTCAGGCGCTGGTGGTCTCTTACACCACCGTTTCACCCTTACCGAGGACCGAAGTCCTCGGCGGTCTGTTTTCTGTGGCACTGTCCCGCGGGTCACCCCGGGTGGGCGTTACCCACCACCCTGCCGTGTGGAGCCCGGACGTTCCTCGGCAAGATCCAGGATCTTGACGCGGCCGCCCGCTCGGCTCGTCTGCCGTACCACCATCGTAGAGGGTCACCGGGCCTGCCATGCACTCCCGGCCCCGGCTTGACCTTGCCGCAGCGTCAGGCTTTCTACTGGGGCCATGCGGATCGGACAGATCGCCGAGCTCGTCGGAGTCACCTCCCGGGCGATTCGGCACTACCACCACGTCGGGCTGTTGCCCGAGCCTGCGCGCCGGGCCAACGGCTACCGCGCGTACACCGTACGGGACGCCGTGCTGCTGGCCAGGATCAGGCGGCTGACCGAGATCGGGCTGAGCCTCGACGAGGTGCGCGATGTGCTCGCCGACGACGCGGGGCGTGAGCTGACCGAGGTGCTGGGCGAGATCGATGCCGACCTGGCCCGCCAGGAGGCCGAGATCCGGGACCGGCGGCGCCGGCTCGCCCAGCTGCTGGAGGGGCCGCTGACCGCCGAGGGGCCCGTGTCGCCTCTGCTCGCCGAGCTGCTGGGGACGCTGCCCGAAACGGCCTCCCCTTCCGCCGCCAAGGACCGCGAGCACCTGGCACTGCTGGACACCGTGGAAGGCGGCGAGCAGATCTACGCCGCGCTCACGCCGCTCGCCGCCGACCCGGCCGTACTCGCGCTGTACGAGCGACTCGACGAGCTGGCGGCGGCGCGCGTGGACGATCCACGGATCGGCCCGCTGGCGGACGCGCTGGTCGCGGCCGTGCCGGACGAGGTACTTGCGGCGATCCCCGCCGAAGGGCGGGTCGTCGACGGTTTCGGCGAGGCACTTCTGGCGGACTTCGCCCCCGCGCAGGCGGAAGTGGTGCGCCGGGTGATGGAAGCACTGACGAGGGGGAGGACAGAATGAGCGTACGGGTGGCACGGCTGGTGGCCGCGGCGGTACTGCCGGCCGAACTGGCCCTGGGGACCTGCCTGCTGGCGGGGATACGGATACCCCCCTCGGTCGTGTTCGGGGCCGAGGCCCTGGTCGTGGCGGTGCTCGTGCTCGAGGCCCTCGTCCTGCGGGGGCTGTACGCGGCGGGGCGGGCCAAGGGCGCGGGGCGTCGCGAGGCGCTGGGCGACGCGGTCCGTACGGTCGTACCGGTGCAGGTGCGCCGGCTGCTCGCGCACGAGCTGCGCGCGACCGCCAGCCTCGGACTGTGGGCGGCCCGGCGGCGGCACGGGGTGCGCGACGGTGCGGTCGCCGTCGCGTACACGGCGCCACAGACTGCGATCATGTACGGCCTCGTCTTCGTCTCGGTCATCGAGACGGTCGCGCTTGCCGTGCTGATTCCATGGCCGCTGCTGCACCGGATCGTCCTGGTCCTGGACGTGTACGGGATCGTGTTCGTCCTCGCGATGCACGCGGCGTGTGTGACCCGGCCCCACGTGGTGGGCGCGGACGGGTCGCTGAGGATCCGGTACGGCGCGCTGTTCGACCTGCGGCTGCCGGCCGGGGCGGTGGCGTCCGCCCGCGTCGAGCGGCGCTACCCCGACGGCAGGCTGGCGCAGCTGGACGACGACGGCGTGCTCGACCTGGTGGTCGGCGGCCAGACGACGGTGACGGTGGAGCTGACGCAGCCGGTCGAGTTCGTGCGGCCGCTCGGCGGACGCGGCCTCGCCCGGGCCGTCCGCTTCAACGCGGACGACCCAGGCGCCGCCGTCGCCGCCCTCTCGGCGGGACCCGACGGGCTCACGTCGCGGGCGCGAACAGCACCTTCGCCCTCCCCGGGTCAGCCTGCGTGAGGCGTACGCGCAGCCGCTCACCCAGCGGCAGCCGCTGTGAGCCGCCCTCGATGCGGGCGACCACCGCCGGGTCCTCCAGGTGGACGGTTCCCACGGCCGGTTCCTGTTCCCGCACATCCACCACCCAGGCGTCGAAGACCTCGCCGACCCGGTCCTTCAGCAGGACGGTCTCGATCAGGTCGACGCACTCGCGCTCCACGGTGTTCGCGTGCCGCGAGCCGTCCGCCATCTCCTGCGCGATCCGGGGCAGCGCGGCCGTCACCCACTCCGGCGGCGGCTCCCCCGCCGCCGCCGCGAGGCAGAGTTCGCCCGCGTACCGGTCCACCAGGCGGCGCAGCGGTGCGGTGCAGTGCGTGTACTCGTCGGCCACGGCAGCGTGCACCGCGGGTTCGGGGACCTGGCCGTCCTGGAAGACGGTGTACCCCGCGCCCCGCAGAAGTGTTGTGCAGTCCTGGAGGAATGCCGCGTGGCCGGGCCGGGTGGGATCGAGCGAGCGGACGAGTTCGGCGTAGGCCACATGGTGCGGCCAGTCGATGTGGAGGGCCTTCGCGGAGCGCCGCAGCCGGCCCACCGCCCCGTCGGGGGCGCTCGGCAGAGTGCGCAGGATGCCGGTGCCGGACGCCGTCATGAGGTCCGCCGCCGCCATGCCGGTGAGCAGCGAGAGCTGCGCGTTCCAGCCGTCGGCCGGGAGTGGTGCCCGGTAGGCGAGGAAATGCGCGCCGTCCCGCTCGACGATCTCCTGCTCGGGGACGTTGAGGGAGATTCCGCCACGCTCCCGCTCCAGCGCCTCCCGGAGTCCGCCGATCTCCCGCAGCAGCGCGAGGGGCTCTTCGGCCGTCCCGTCGTCGATCTGCTGTTGCACCGACGCGTAGTCGAGCTTGGCCCGGCTGCGCACCAGCGCCCGGTGCACGTCGGTGGCCACGGCCCGGCCCTCCGCGTCGAGGTCGATCCGCCACAGCACGGCCGGGCATGTCTGGTCCGGCAGCAGGCTGGCCGCCCCCTCCGACAGCAACGCGGGATACAGCGGGACCCTTCGGTCCGGGAAGTACAGGGTGGTCACCCGGCGGTGCGCCTCCGCGTCGAGCGCGCCGCCAGGGGTGACGAACGCCGCGACATCGGCGATCGCGTAGTGGACCCGGTAGCCGCCGCCCGGGCGGCGGGCGAGGTGCATCGCCTGATCGAGGTCGACGGAGGTGGGCGGATCGATGGTGAAGAGGGGGAGGCCGGTGACATCGGCGGTGGGCAGCCGCGGGGACCGGGCCGCCTCTTCCGCCTCGGCGAGTGCCTCCGGCGGGAAGTCCTCGCGCACGCCGAGCTTCGTACGCAGTTCGCGCAGAGGGGCCCGCAGCGCGTCCTCGGCTGCGCCGATCATGTGCAGGTGGCGGCGGGGCATGCGTCGAGCGTATGAGGAGCGGGGCGGGGAAGCACGGCGAGCACGGTGGCCGGCATCGGGGTGCCGTGGGAGGGGCGAGCAAGGGGGCCGGCCGTCGGGCCGGGCCGCCCGCGTGGTCGCCTACGCTGGCGCGGGGGCCGCACCCCCCTCTCGTACGTACGAAGGAGAACCGCCGTGCTCGTGCTGCTGCCGCCGTCCGAAGGAAAGGCCCGTAGCGGTTCCGGTGCGCCCCTCAAGCTGGAGGGGTTGTCCCTGCCCGGCCTTGCCCAGGCGCGTACCGCGGTGCTCGACGAACTGGTCGAGCTGTGCGCGACGGACGAGGAGAAGGCGCGTGAGGTGCTCGGGCTGAGCGAGGGCCTGCGTGGCGAGGTCGCCAAGAACACGGAGCTGCGGAACTCGGGTGCCCGTCGGGCCGCGGAGATCTACACCGGTGTGCTGTACGACGCTCTGGGGCTCGCCACCCTGGAGCCCGCCGCCCGGAAGCGGGCCGCAAAGTCCCTGCTGGTGTTCTCGGGGCTGTGGGGCGCGGTGCGGATCACCGACCGTATCCCCTCGTACCGCTGCTCCATGGGCGTCAAGCTGCCCGCGCTGGGTGCGCTGGGCGCGTACTGGCGTACGCCGATGGCCACGGTCATGCCCGAGGCGGCCGCGAGCGGACTCGTCCTCGACCTGCGGTCGTCCGCCTATGCCTCGGCCTGGAAGCCCAAGGGCGAGGTCGCCGAACGGACGGCGACCGTCCGGGTGCTGCACTCGCAGTGGGTGAACGGGGTCGAGAAGCGGTCGGTCGTCAGCCACTTCAACAAAGCGACGAAGGGCCGTCTGGTGCGCGACCTGCTGACTGCCGGCCCGGCTCCGTCCGGGCCGGCGGAACTGGTCGAGGCGCTGAGGGACCTGGGATACGTGGTGGAGGGCGAAGCTCCCGGCGGGCCGGGCAGGACGTGGGCGCTGGACGTGGTGGTGACCGAGATCCACTGAGTGTCGCGAGTCGTTGCAACATACGCAACACTCGTTGCGCAACATGCATTCACCGGGGCAGGATGGCGGTATGACCTCCGTGCTGGACCTTGCCCCCGTCGTCCCGGTCGTCGTCCTCCAGGACGTGGCGGACGCCGTGCCGCTGGCACGTGCCCTGGTCGCGGGCGGCCTGCCCGCGATCGAGGTGACCCTGCGGACGCCGGCGGCGCTCGACGCGATCCGCGCGATCGCGGCCGAGGTCCCGGACGCGCTGGTCGGAGCGGGCACGGTGATAACCCCGGAGGCGGTGGCCGAATCCGTCGCGGCCGGCGCCCGCTTCCTGGTCAGCCCTGGCTGGTCGGACCGCCTTCTGGATGCGATGCGGGCGTCCGGCGTGCCCTTCCTGCCCGGCGTCTCCACCACGTCGGAGGTCGTCACGCTGCTGGAACGCGGCGTCACGGAGATGAAGTTCTTCCCGGCGGAGGCGGCGGGCGGCACGGCGTACCTCAAGTCCCTGGCGGGCCCGCTCCCCCGGGCACGCTTCTGCCCGACGGGAGGGATCACTTCGGCGTCGGCCCCCTCGTACCTGGCCCTCCCGAACGTGGGGTGTGTCGGGGGTACATGGATGCTTCCTCAGGACGCGATCACCACGCACGACTGGCCCCGGGTCCAGGCCCTGGCCAAGGCGGCGGCGACCCTGCGCGGCTGAGCCGCCGGGCCCCGCACCGCGCTCAGCGCAGGTGGGAGGTGTCGTTGAGCAGCCGCAGTGACGCGTTGCCGTCCGCGTAGTACGCCACCGCCGACAGCGATGCCGCCGAGAGTTCCATCCGGAACAGGGACTCGGGCGGCGCGCCCAGCGCCAGCCGTACGAGGGTCTTGACGGGGGTCACGTGCGTGACCAGCAGCACGGTCTTCCCCGGGTACTGCGCAAGCAGCTTGTCCCGGGCGGACCCTACGCGCCGCGCCACCGTCGCGAAGCTCTCACCGCCGCCGGTCGGCGCCGCCTTCGGCGAGGCGAGCCAGGCGTCCAGGTCGGCCGGGAAGCGTTCCCGTACTTCTTCGAAGGTCAGGCCCTCCCATGCGCCGAAGTCCGTCTCGCGCAGGCCGTCCTCAAGCCGGACGTCGAGCCCCAGCCGCCCCGCGACCACCTCGGCGGTCTCGCGGCACCGCCTCAGCGGCGAGCTCACCACGGCCTGGATCGTGCCGCGCGCGGCGAGGACGGAGGCGACCGCCTCGGCCTGCCGCCGGCCGACCGGCGAAAGCTCGGGATCGGAACCACCGCTGCCGGAGAACCGCTTCTGCGGGGTCAGAGCCGTCTCGCCGTGCCGCAGCAGCACGAACGTGGAGGGAGTACCCAGGTCGGCGGCCGCGCCCCACCCCACCGAGCCGGCCGGCACGGCAGTGGAAAGGGCATCGTCCGTCGGAGCCGGCTCGGCCGCGGCCGCCTTGGCCGTGCGGGCCGACAGGGCCGCACGGGCCTTTGCCGCACCCGCCGTCGCGTCCCCCGGCGGACCCGACGGCGGCGGTACCGCGACCGCGCGGGCAGCCCGGGCGTCGAGCGCGGCGGAGGACGCCGACGGCTCCCACTGCCTGCCCTTCTTGCCCGCGTCCATGGCCTCGTTGGCCAGCCGGTCCGCGTGCTTGTTCTTCTCGCGCGGGATCCACTCGTACACGACCTGAGAGCGCGGGAAGATCCTGGCCGCCTCGGCGGCCAGCGGCTTCATGTCGGGGTGCTTGATCTTCCAGCGGCCCGACATCTGCTCCACGACCAGCTTGGAGTCCATCCGGACGTGGATCTCGGCGTCCGGGGCAAGTGCGCGGGCGGCCTTCAGCCCGGCGACCAGCCCCTTGTACTCGGCCACATTGTTCGTGGCCACACCGATGTACTCGGCGACCTCGACCAGCGTCTCGCCCGTCTCCGGGTCGAGGACGACCGAGCCGTAGCCCGCGGGTCCCGGGTTGCCACGGGACCCGCCGTCCGCCTCGATGACGAGCTGCCGCATGGGGGCCTCCGGGATCTGCGGGGTTGACGAATGTACGGGTCCCCCCGGGCTTTCGGCCCGGGGGGAGAGAGTGGAGCCGAGGGGCGGGCATGGCGAGGACGAAGAGGCGGCGGCGCTGGACGTCACGGCGCTGGACGCCGGGCGCCGCCGCGAGTGCGCGGCAGAGCCGCGGCGACCGACGGCAACGCAGCCGGGCCGGCTCACCGGCCGGCGACCGCCCCTCCTCAAAGACCTCTCAGATACCCGAATCGGCCGTACGGACCAGGATGCGGCGGCAGTTCTCGCAGCGCAGCACCGTGTCGGGTGACGCGGCCTTGACCTCGTTGACCTCGGTGATGTTGAGCTCCAGCCGGCAGCCCTCGCAGCGCCGCTGGTAGAGCCGGGCCGCGCCGACACCGCCCTGCTGGACGCGCAGCTTCTCGTACAGCTTCAGCAGGTCGGCCGGCACCGACGCGGCGACGATCTCGCGCTCCTTGGTGATGGTGGTGATCTCGCTGTCGATCTCCGCCTGCGCCGCGTCACGGCGGCTGGTCGCGTCATCGGCCTTGGCCTGGACGGAGGCGACGCGCGCCGTCAGCTCGCCGACCCGCTCCTGGACGGACTCGCGGTGCTCCATGACCTCGAGGACGACGTCCTCCAGGTCGCCCTGGCGCTTGGCGAGCGAGGTGAGTTCGCGCTGGAGGTTCTCCAGGTCCTTGGGGGAGCTGACCGCTCCCGAGTCGAGACGCTGCTGGTCGCGGACGGCGCGCTGGCGCACCTGGTCGACGTCCTGCTCCGCCTTCGTCTGCTCGCGGGCGGTGTCGCTCTCCTCGGTCTGCGCCGCGACGAGCAGGTCGCGCAACTGCGTGAGGTCCTTGGTCAGGGAGTCGAGCTCGGCGTGCTCGGGAAGCGACTTGCGCTTGTGCGCGAGCTGCGACAGACGGACGTCCAGGGCCTGGACGTCGAGAAGTCGGATCTGGTCGGCGGGCGCGGCGTTCAGTTGGGGGCTCCTGTTGATGTGTCGGGGTTCGTGGTGGACGCCGCGTGGGCGGTCCAGGGGTCGGTGACCATACGCGAGACGTGGGTGCGCAGACCCCATCCGTGCCGGTCGGAGTGCGCGTCGAGCTGGGCGGCGGCCTGCTGGCACCAGGGCCATTCGGTGGCCCAGTGCGCGGCGTCGATCAGCGCGAGGGAGCTCTGTTCGCGCGCCTCCGAGACGGGGTGGTGCCGCAGGTCGGCGGTGAGGAAGGCATCGACGCCGGCGGCCCGGACCGCGTCCAGGAGGCTGTCACCGGAGCCGCCGCTGACCGCGACGGTACGGACCAGCGCCTCGGGGTCGCCCGCGGCGCGGATGCCCTGCGCGGTGCCCGGCAGGCGGGCGGCGGCGTACGCGGCGAACTCGCGCATGCGTAGCGGGTGGTCCAGTTCGCAGATCCGGCCGAGGCCGCGGCGCCCCGCCGGGTCGGAGGCATCCGGGACGAGGGGCCGGACGACGCGCAGGTCGAGCGCGCCGGCGAGGGCGTCGGAAACGCCGGGATCGGCGGTGTCGGCGTTGGTGTGCGCGACGTGCAGGGCGACGTCGTTCTTGATCAGGGTGTGCACGACGCGGCCCTTGAACGTGGAGGCCGCGACCGTCGTCGTCCCGCGCAGATAGAGCGGGTGGTGGGTGACGAGCAGGTCGGCGCCGAGCTTCACGGCCTCGTCGGCGACCTCCTGGACGGGGTCGACGGCGAAGAGGACCCGGGTGACCTCGGCATCGGGTTCGCCGCAGACGGTACCGACCGCGTCCCACTCTTCCGCCCGCTCGGGCGGCCAGAGAGCGTCGAGCGCGGCGATGACTTCAGACAGACGGGGCACGAGGAAAGGCTACCTGTCCTACGTGCCCCAGGACCTACCGGTCAGCGGGCGGACCTGGGGAACTGCCCGTCGGTCGGCCGCGGAGGCTGTCCGCGGGCCTACTTGATCAGAAACGTCCGGAGGTCGTCGAGGACCTTGTCGGCGGCCGTGACCCCGAGACCGAGGTACCAGGTCTCGTCAGGGACGTCCTTGGCCCGGCCGTTCTTGACGGCGGCCAGGTTCTTCCAGAGCGGGTTGTCCTCGGCCTTGTCCCGCTTGGTGGTCGTGGCGTCGCCGTAGACGCCTGTGAAGATCCAGTCGGCGTCGGCCTCGTCGATCTTCTCCGGGCTGATCTCCGCGGCGAGGTCGTTGATCTGCTGGTTCTTGGGCCGCGGCAGGCCGGCGTCGTCGAGGATGGTGCCGATGAAGGAGGCCTTGGCGTACAGGCGGGTCTTCTCGGGCATGTAGCGGAGCATGGTGACGGTCGGTTTCTTCTCGCCCAGGTCGGTGCGGAGCTGCTTCACCTTCTTCCCGTAGGCGTCGAGCTTGGCCTTCGCCTCCGCGCTCCTGTCCAGGGCGGCGGCGTTGAGGAGGTAGTTCTCCTTCCAGGTGAAGCCCGGCCGGATGGAGAAGACGGTCGGCGCGATCTTGGAGAGCTCGTCGTACTTGTCCGCCGCGCGCAGCTGGCTGCCGAGGATGAGGTCCGGCTTCAGCGCGTGGATCGCCTCGAGGTTGAGGCTGTTGATGGTGCCGACGCTCCTGGGGGCGCCGGCATCCTTCTTCAGGTAGCCGGGGATGCCGTCGTCGCCCTCGGAGGGGGCGTAGCCGACCGGCTTGACGCCGAGCGACACCACGTTGTCCAGCTCACCGACGTCGAGCACGACGACCCGCTGGGGCCGGGTCTTCAGTTCGGTCGTCCCCATGGCGTGGGTGAGGGTGCGCGGGAACTGGCCGGCCGCCGCGTCCGTACCGTACGACGCGGTCTTCTCCCCGGCGTCGGCGAAGTCCTTGCCGCCCTGGGCGACGGATTTCTTGCCGCCGCCGGTAGTGGCGGAGTCTTCGCCTCCGCTGTCGCTGCCTCCGCAGGCCGCGAGCGAGAGCGCGGCGGCAGCGGCAAGGGCGACGGCGACGGTGCCGCGGCGTCGTGGGGACATCAGGTACTCCAGTGGGGCGGCGGAACAGAGGGGCTACTTAGGTTCGCCTTACCCTATGCGGCCGGACATCGGCCAGCACAACCGCCTCCCCCCTCTCAGCGGAATCGCGCAACACCCACCCTTATGTGTGAAGGGACTGGTCTGGCGTTGTTCGGCAGGAAGTGCGAAAACTAGCTTCCTCGCTGGAGGTGACGATCCGATGACAGCCTGTGCAATCGAGGCCACCGCACGTCCGGGGTTCACCATCGCCGCGGACGGCTCCTACGCCGCGCGGCTGGCAGGCACCGGGGAGGCGCGTTTCCCGGAGCGCTGGACGCTTGACGGGCCCGAGCCGTACGCGGTGCCGCTGCCGCTCGGACAGCCGGAGGAGGCGGACAGCGAAGTACTGCCGCTCGTCGACGGACGGGTGCTGATCCACCGGCGCGTGGCGGGGCACCACGGCTTCTCGCTGCTCTACCCGACCGGACCCGGCACCGGGGAACTCCCGCTGGGAGCGGTCGACTGCGAGCGGCTTGCCCTGCTGCCCCCCTCCCCCGACGGCCGGGCGGCCTACGCCCTGGCGGCCGGCGAGCGGGCGACCGCAGTGTGGCTGGTGGCGGGGGGCGCCTTCGGTCCCGAGCACATCGTGGACGTACCGGGGCGCTGCTCGGGCGGGGTGTGGCTGGACCGTACGGGCCGGATACTCGCCCTGGACCAGGAGCTGGGCGGGCGGACGAAGGCGGTGGCGGTCGACCTCGGGCGGGGCGGGGAGGTGACGCCACTGCTGCAGATCGCCGACGACAGCAACGACCGTCTGTTGCTGGCGGACCCGGACAGCGGTCTGCTGCTGATCCGTTCGGACGCGCCGGGCCACGACCGGCTCGGATGGGGGGTGTTGGGGAGCCTGAGGCCGGTGCGCTTCCCCGAGTGCCTGCGGCTCGCGGACTGTGCGGTGACGCCGTTCGCGGTGCAGCCGGGGCAGGTGCTGATGCCGGAGAGCTGCGCGGTGGCGCTGCGGATCGACGGGGCGGCGGGGACGTGGCTCGGGGTGTGGCGGCCGGCGGGACGGCGGCTGACACAACTGCCCGCACCCGGAGGGTGGTTGGCAGGCACCGGACTGTGGTCCCGGGCCGGGGTGCTGGGGCTTCCGTACGTGACGGAGGAAGTGCCGTGCGGGGTGGCCCTGATGGAGGTTCCGGAACCCGCTCCCCCACTGGTGATCACAGAACCCGCACAAGCGGAAGCCGCAGGTGAGGAACCATGTGCGCCCCCTGAACATCCACCAGTACGCAGGCCGGTTCCGCTGCAGCAGGCGCCGCTGACCGGGCACGGGGCAGCTGGTTGAACTCACGGCGGGGGCTGCGCAGCTGTACCGGCCGAGCGCCGAGGGTGACCGCGACAGTGCTGTCGGCCGGGCGGCAGGGGTTGGCGCCTTCTCACGGCACAGAAGCGAATTGATGGATCGACGGAGTGACTTCCCACATGTCCGAAGTAGGGACCGAAACGACTGAGCCGCGTCTGCAGGGGGCAGGCGCTCGGGCCGAATCCGGCCGCTCCGGGCGGCACCGGGGCGGTGCGGCCGCGACGGAGGACTCGGCCGCTCCGGTACACGGACGCCACCGGCGCCCGTCGGAGGACGGCAACACGGCCTGACCTGACTCGGGCAACGGCCGCCGGGCCGCCACGGTCTGACCGTGGCGGCCCTTTCGCATCGCGCGGCCAGGGGCCCGGCATGACGGGCCGGACTCGGCCTCCAACCGTGTCCGAGGCCTACTGAGCGTGTTTGAGGCCCAGGACCTCCTTGGCCGCGAAGGTCTCGCCGGACGGCCGCCCCTCGTAGTACGGGGAAAGCAGCTCGTCCAGTTCCTCGTACGAGAACGCCTCCGTGACGGCGTCGAACTTCGCCGCCACCCTGGGGCGTTCCACGACGGCGACGATCCCGCCGTGGACCACGAAGAGCTGGCCGGTTGCCCCGGCCGAGGCCGGGGAGGCGAGATAGCCGACGAGGGGCGAGACGTGCTCGGGGGCGAGCGGGTCGAGCCTGCCGTCCTCCGGGACCGCGAAGCCTTCGAACACGTCCTCGGTCATCCGGGTGCGGGCTCGCGGGCAGATCGCGTTGGCCGTCACGCCGTACCTGCCCAGTGCCAGCGCCGTCGACGTGGTGAGGCCGACGATGCCGCCCTTGGCCGCCGCGTAGTTGGGTTGGCCGGCGGATCCGGCGAGGAAGGCTTCCGACGAGGTGTTGATGATGCGGCCGTAGACCGGGCCGCCGGCCGCCTTGGAGCGTTCGCGCCAGTGCGCCGAGGCGAAGCGGGTCGTGTTGAAGTGGCCCTTGAGATGAACCCGGATCACCGAGTCCCACTCGTCCTCGGACATCGAGAAGACCATGCGGTCGCGGAGGATGCCCGCGTTGTTGACCAGGATGTCCAGTTTTCCGTAGCGGGACACGGCCAGTTCGACCAGTTCGCGGGCCTGGCCAAAGTCGGCCACGTCTCCGAGGTGGGCCACTGCCTGCCCCCCGGCCGCCCGGATCTCCTCGGCCACTTCCTCGGCCGGCGCGGCCGAGGGCTCGCCGGAGCCGTCCCGTCCCGGCCGGCCGAAGTCGTTGACCACGACACTCGCACCGAGTCCGGCCAGTTCGATCGCCTCGGCCCTGCCGAGGCCACGGCCCGCGCCCGTCACCACGGCGGACAGGCCCTCAAGTGGCAGTGACATCAAAGGCCTCTCAGATTTCGATGCAGGTTCGGAGCGCCTCACCGGTGCGCATCTGGTCGAGGGCGTCATTGATGCCGGCAAGCTGCACCCGGTGGGTGATCAGGCCCGCCAGGTCGATGCGGCCCGCCCGCCAGAGGGCGATGGCCCGCTCGTACGACGTGAGCACGTCCCCGCCTCCGTACATGGACGGCAGGATCCGCTTCTCGTCGAAGAACAGCTCGAACATGCTCAGCTGCAGAAAGTCGTCCAGGGCTCCCGCACCGACGACACAGAGGGTGCCGCCGCGGCGGGTGGCCTCGTACGCCGTGCGCGCGGTGGCGGACTTGCCGACGACCTCGAAGACGTAGTCGAAGCCCTCGCCCGCGGTGATACGCCGGCCGGCATCGGCGAGTTCGTCCGGCGACACGGCCTCGGTGGCCCCGAACCGCAGAGCCGCCTCGCGGCGCGAGGCGACCGGGTCGACGGCGACGATCTGTGCCGCGCCCTTCAGCCGGGCGCCCTGGATGGCGGAGATACCGACGCCGCCGCAGCCGATGACAGCGACGGACGAACCGGCGGAAACGTCGGCGGTGTTGATCGCCGCGCCGAGGCCCGTGGTCACTCCGCAGCCGATGAGCGCGGCGATGTCGAACGGCACGTCGTCGGGTATCGGTACCGCGCAACCCGCGTCGACGACGACCTCCTCCGTGAAGGTGCCGGTGCCCGCGAAGCCGAACACGTCGCCGCCGGGCCGCTTGAAGTTGGGGGTGCCCGCGTTCACGAAGCCGGCCAGGCAGAGCTGCGTCTGGCCGCGCTTGCAGGCGGGGCAATGGCGGCAGGCGGGCAGCCAGCACAGCAGCACCCGGTCGCCGGGCTTGACGCTCGTCACCCCGTCGCCGACGTCGACGACCTCGCCGGCGCCTTCGTGCCCGGGGACGAAGGGCGCGGGCTGGGGCAGCACGCCGTTCATGGCCGAGACGTCCGAGTGGCACAGGCCGGTGGCCCGGACGCGGATCTTCACCTTGCCGGGGCCAAAGCCCACTGCCTCGACGTCCTCGAGGACCTCGAGCTTGTCCTGACCTATCTCGTGCAGTACGGCTGCGCGCACAGTGCGGCTCCCTTCGATGCGTACGGCTGGGGGTCCTCCTTCTGAAGGTGAGGACCGTCCCCCTAGGCGGCGTGCTCGACGACCGTGTCGGCGAGGACCGGCGCGTCGTCCCTCTCGACGGCGGTGACCGACACCTGGACACGGCCCGGCGACTGCCACATCCGGATACGCAGGGTCTCGCCGGGGAAGACGATTCCGGCGAAGCGGGTGGTGTACGAGCGGACGCGGGTGACATCGCCGTCCAGGGCCGTGTCGACGACCGCCTTGAGCGTCACTCCGTACGAACAGAGTCCGTGCAGAATCGGCTTGTCGAAGCCGGCGAGTTTGGCGAACTCCGGGTCGGCGTGCAGCGGATTCCAGTCGCCCGAAAGGCGGTAGAGGAGCGCCTGGTCCTCCCGGATCGCCCTGTCCGCGGTCCTGTCCGGCGCGGTCTCGGGCAGTTCGAGCCGGTGGGACGGGCCACGCTCGCCACCGAACCCGCCCTCGCCCCGCACGAAGATCTGGGAATCGCTGGTCCAGAGCGGGCCGTCGTCGTCGGCGACCTCGGCGCGCAGCACGAGGACGGCGGCTTTGCCCTTGTCGTACACCGCCAGGACCCTGGAGGTCGCGACAGCCCGGCCCTTCACGGGGATGGGCCGGTGCAGCTCGATGGTCTGCCCGCCGTGCAGTACGGAGGCGAGGTCGACCTCGACGCCGGGAGCGGCGAGCCCGCCCATCATGGCCATGCCTCTGCCGGCGACGGTGGCGAAGCTGGGCAGAACGTGGAGTCTGGACTCGAGCGTGTAGCGCAGCTCGTCCGGGTCGGTCGCGGGACCGGGCTTGCCCTGGAACGAGCCTGCGCCGAGGCCCAGATGGTAGAGCTGGATGTCCTTGTGGTCCCAGCTGATCTCGCTGGAGCGGGGTTCGGCCGCCATGGCCTTTGCGGCATCGATCGGCATGAGGATGCTGCTCCTTGACGGGATGGAAGACCTCGGTGCGGCCGTCCGCACCGTCGGCCGCACCGAGGTCGTACGGGGACCGGCCCCGCGCCCCTTCTAGAACGCGTTCTAGGCCGATTGGCCCCTATGTATAACGCACCCCCCACCAGTTGTGAAGCCTCCTGACGTAACGTCAGATCGGGTCCGCGGACGCCCGCTGGATGGCTGCTCGACGGCTACTGGATGGCAGACGCGAGGCCGAGAACGGGCGCCACCGGTGCGGCGACCTGGGTCACCTGACCGAGCTGACCGAGCTGGCGGACCTGGCCCAGCTGTGTCATCACGTCGAGCTGATCCGCGGCGGAGGCGCTGGTCTGCTGCCCGTCCGGATGGTGCGCGGCGCCGGCGGCGGGTGCGGCGAGGGCCGAAGCCCCGGCAGCGAGGGCAACGGCGGTGAGAAAGCGGTGTGTCTTCGTCATGCCCGGTCAACGGTTCGGCGGGCAAGCGGTCACGCGGTTCTACTCTTGACCTGTGAACGAGATGCCCCGGAATCACCGGCCGGCGAAAAGCGTACGAGTCCTCCTCGCCGAGGACGAGTCCGTGCACGGCGCTCTGGCCCTGCTGCTCGGCCTGGAGGAGGGCATCGAGGTCGTGGCCCAGGTGTCCGCCGGGGACGAGGTCGTGGCAGCCGCCCTCGGCTGCCGCCCCGATGTGGCACTTCTGGACGTCGGTCTGCCGGGCCGCGGCGGGTTCGACGCCGCCGCGGACCTGAGGGACGAAGTCCCGGACTGCCGGGTCCTGATCCTGACGACGTCCGGCCGGCCCGGTCACCTGCTCCGGGCCATGGAGGCGGGCGCCGTGGGCTTCCTCGTCAAGGACGGCCCGGTCCGTGAGCTGGCCGACGCGATCCGCCGGGTCCTGACCGGCGAAACCGTCATCGACCCGGCCCTGGCCGCGACTGCGCCGCTGCGCGTGGACCCCCCGCGGTCCGGCGCCCCTTAGAACAGGGGGGAGCCAAGACCGGACGAAGCCCTGTCAACCGGGGCAGGACGGGCAGCAGACACCACCTGATCTCACCGACGCCACCGGCATCCCGCTGGACGCCACCCTGACCAGCGGCAACCGCAGCGACGTCACTGGCTGATCCCACTGCTGAAGGCGATACCGCCGGTACGCGGGAAGCGCGGGCGGCCTCGGCGCCGCCCCGACGTGGTCCTGGGCGACCGCGGCTACGACCACGACAAGTACCGCCGTCTGGTCTGGGCGCTCGATCGCCCTGGACGACCAGGACGACTGCTTCGTCGTCGGCGAGGTCAACCATCAGGCACTGTTCCGGCGTGCGGCCGCTGTCGTACACCACGGCAGCGCGGGCACGACGACGGCCGCCACCCTGGCCGGCGCGCCTCAGGTGGTGGTACCTCAGGGGGCGGACCAGCCGTACTGGGCCGGCCGGGTGGCCGACCTGGGCATCGGCGCGGCACACGACGGTCCGATCCCGACCACCGAGTCCCTGTCGGCCGCGCTCCAGACGGCCCTGACCCCCGAGACCCGCGCACGAGCAACCGCCTTGGCCGGCACGATCCGCACCGACGGGGCGACGGTGGCCGCGAAGTTGCTGTTCGACGCCGTCAGCCAAGAAAGGCCGCCAGCGTCAGCGTGAACCACGCAGGATCGTTGAGCCGGGGACGGTGCCCGGCGCCGGACTGCACCGCCAGCTCGGCATGCCCGCAGAGACCGGCATACTCCGCGGAGTCCGCCGCAGCAGCAGCCCGACGTCGTAGCACCGGCGGGCAAGAGCACCGGCCTCCAGAATCACTCTGTCAGGAGTTCTCAGGCCCTGTCCGGGGCGGTCCCCCGCGGCAGCCACAGCAGCATCAGCACCGCGCACCCCACCAGCACGAGTCCGCCCGTACGGAAGGCCAGCGCGTAGCCCTCGGTCAGGGACTCCGCGTCCGTGGCGCTCCCCGTCCGCGACGCCGCCACCGTCGAGAGCACCGCGAGGCCGAGCGCGCCGCCCATCGTCCGCGACGTGTTTATCAGTCCTGACACCAGGCCCGCGTCGCCAGGAGCCGCTCCGGCCGTGGCCAGCGCCGCGAGCGGCGTGCCGGAGAGGCCGCCGCCGAACATCATCAGGAGGCCGGGGCCGAGCACCGCCGTGAGGTACGTGCCGTCGGCGCCCATCGTGGACTGCCAGCCGAACCCGGCCGCGGCCACCAGAGTGCCGGTGAGAGCGAGGTTTCTGGCACCGGTGTGCGGCATCAGCCAGGGCGCGAGCTTGGAGCCGAGGACGACGGCCAGAGAGCTGGGGATGAGCGCCAGACCCGCGCCCAGCGGGGTGTAGCCCAGCACGTTCTGGGCGTACAGCGTCATGAAGAACCACATGCAGAACATCGCCGAACCACACCCGAACATGGCCGCGTTGGCAGCCGACACCGTCCGTACGCGGAACACCTTCAGGGGCATCAGCGGGACCTTTGTCCGCGCCTCCACCGCCAGGAAGACGCCGAGCAGGGCGAGTCCGGCGGTCAGGGGCCACAGGGTGGCGGCCGCCGTCCAGCCCTCGGCCTCGGTCTGCACGATGCCGTACGCGAAGACCGCGAGCCCGGCCGTGACCAGCAGCGCGCCCGGCAGGTCGATCCTCCGCCGGCCCCCGGCCCGGCTCTCCACGAGCCACACCGCGGCACCCGCCAGTACGACCGCGCCGACCGGCACGTTGATCAGCAGCACCCATCGCCACGACAGCAGTTCCGTCAGCACCCCGCCGACGAGGCCGCCGGCCGCGCCACCGCCCGCACCCACCGCGGTCCATGTCCCGATGGCCCTGGCCCGTGCGGGGCCCTCCGGTACGGCCGAGGTGAGGAGGGTGAGCGTCGCCGGGGCCACGACGGCTGCCCCGAGCCCCTGCACCGCGCGGGCGGCGAGCAGCTGCCAGCCTTCCTGCGCCAGCCCGCCGGCGAGCGACGCGGCTGTGAACAGGCCGAGCCCGACCAGGAACATCCGCTTGCGGCCGTAGATGTCGGCGGCGCGCCCGCCGAGCAGCAGGAAACCGGCGAAGGCGATCGAGTAGGCGTTGACCACCCACTGGAGTCCCACGTCGCCGAGGCCGAGTCCGTTGCGCATGGACGGCAGGGCGACGTTCACTACGGAGATGTCGAGTACGACGAGGAACTGCCCGGCGCACGCGGCAAGGATCACCGCCCAGGTACGGACGGAGGGCGTGGTGCGGTCGGTTGTGGGAGTGACGGACGGGGTCTGGGCCATGGCGGTCATGGTCGCAGTTGCTGCGTGCTCGGTACATCAGTTTCCCGGCACACAGGCCCTCGGGCCATCAGTTTACGGCTCAGGACCTGCGCAGCAGGGTGACCACAGCCGCGCCGCCCAGCCCGATGTTGTGCGCGAGTCCCACCCCCGCCCCGGCCACCTGGCGTGCGCCGGCCTCGCCGCGCAGCTGCCAGACCAGTTCGGCGGCCTGGGCCAGACCGGTCGCGCCGAGCGGGTGGCCCTTGGAGATCAGGCCGCCGGACGGGTTGACGACCCACCGGCCGCCGTACGTCGTCGCGCCGCTCTCCACGAGCTTGCCCGACTCGCCGTCCGCGCACATGCCGAGCGCCTCGTATGTCAGCAGCTCGTTGATGGAGAAGCAGTCGTGCAGCTCGACGACGTCTACGTCCTCGATGCCGAGCCCGGACTTCTCGTACACCTGGCGCGCCGCGGCACGCGACATCGGCCTGCCGACGACGTCGATGCACGATCCCGACGCGAAACTGTCTCCGGTGTCCGTCGTCATCGACTGGGCCGCGATCTCCACGGCTTTGTCGTCGAGCCCGTGCTCCACGACGAACCGCTCCGAGACGACGACGGCGGCCGCCGACCCGTCGGACGTGGGTGAGCACTGGAGCTTGGTCAGCGGCCGGTGGATCGTCCTGGCGGCGAGGATCTCGTCGACCGTCCAGACATCCTGGAACTGCGCGCGGGGGTTGTCCGCCGAGTGCCGGTGGTTCTTGGCGCCGACGGCGGCGAGCTGCGCCTCCGTCGTGCCGTACCGCTCCATGTGCTCGCGCGCCGCGTTGCCGAAGATCTGCGCGGTGGGCGGCGACATCTCGAAGCCGTGGCCCGCCGCCATCACACCGTAGTGGCGCGCGACCGGTGAGGTCTCGAAGGCACCCCCGTCCGAGCCCGCCCCCAGCGCGCCGCGGGTCATCTTCTCGAAGCCCAGCGCCAGCACGCAGTCGCTGATGCCCCCCTCGACGAACTGCCGGGCCATCATCAAGGCCGTCGAACCCGTGGCGCAGTTGTTGTTGACGTTGTAGACGGGGACGCCGGTCAGGCCCAGTTCGTACACCGCCCGCTGGCCGGCCGTCGAGGCCTGGAAGCAGTGTCCGACGGGGACCTGCTGGACCTGGTCGTAGGAGATCCCGGCGTCGGCCAGTGCCTGCGTGCCGGCCTCCTTCGCCATGTCCCAGTACTGCCAGTCGCGGCTCTCGGGCTTTTCGAACTTCGTCATGCCCACACCCACGATGTAGCTCTTCACGGTTCTTCCCCTCTCGGTCCGTCGGTCCGTCGGTCCGTCCGTCAGTCCGTCAGTCCGTCAGTCCCGCGGCAGGCCGAGGATGCGCTCGGCAACGACATTGAGCTGGACCTGTGTGGTGCCGCCCGCGATGGTCAGGCAGCGCGACATCAGGAAGCCGTGCACGGCCCGCTCCCCCGGCCCCTCGCGGACCGCGCCCGACGGACCCATGAGTTCGAGCGCAAGCTCGGCGGTCCGCTGCTGATGCGTGGTCTGCACGAGCTTTCGGACACTCGCGCCGGCGCCCGGTTCCGCTCCCGACACCTGCCGGAGGGTCGTCCGCAGCCCGATACAGGCGAGGGCGTGCGCCTCGGCCGCGAGGGCCCCGATGCGCGCCCGGCAGGTGGCATCCAGCTCCGGCGCCAGGGTGAGCAGCGCCTCCAGCCCGGTGTCGAAGGTCAGCTGGTCGGCCATGTGGACCCGCTCGTTGCCGAGCGTGTTGCGGGCCACCTGCCAGCCACCGTCCACCTCCCCGACCACGGCGTCCGCAGGCAGCATCACATCGTCGAAGTAGACCTCGTTGAAGAGCGACTCCCCGGTGATCTCCTTGAGCGGCCGGATGCCGATCCCCTGCGCGGCCCTCATGTCGACAACGAAGTACGTGAGCCCCCGGTGCCGTGGAGCGTCCGGATTCGTACGGGCGAGGAGGATGCCGTAGTCGGCCGACCGGGCGGCGCTCGTCCACACCTTCTGGCCGTTGACCCGCCAGCGTCCGTCGCCGGTGCGCTCCGCCCGCGTGCGCAGCGAAGCCAGATCGGACCCGGCGCCCGGCTCAGAGAAGAGCTGACACCACAGCACCTCGCCGCGCAGGGTGGGCAGGAGGTGCCGGTCCTGCTGTTCCCGGCTCCCGTACGCGATGAGCGAGGGCACCACCCAGGTGGCGATCCCCAGGTCGCTCAGCCGCACCCCGGCAGCCCGGAGCTCCTGCTGTACGGCGAGCTGCTGGACCGGACCCGCGCCGAGGCCGTACGGCGGCGGCAGATGCGGCGCGGCGTAGCCGATGGGCGCGAGGGCGCGCCGGGCGGCGCCCGGATCCAGGCCGCGCACCCGCTCGATCACCTGGCGGGCATGCTCCCGGTACGGCTGCGCCTCCGGCGGCAGCTCCAGTTTCAGCTCCCGGCGTGCCCCGGCCGCCGCGAGACCCACCGCGCGCAGCCGGTGCGTGTCGCCGGGCCCGAGGAGCTGGCGCGCCACCAGGGCCCGGCGAAGATAGAGGTGCGCGTCGTGCTCCCAGGTGAAGCCGATGCCGCCGAGGACCTGGATGCAGTCCTTGGCGCAGGTGTACGCGGCATCGAGCGCGGTGGCTGCGGCGAGCGAGGCGGCCAGGCCGCGCACCTGAGCGTCCGTACCGTCGTCCGCCGCGCGGGCCGCGTCCCAGGAGAGCGCGCGGGCCTGCTCGACCCGTACGAGCATGTCGGCACAGAGGTGCTTGATCCCCTGAAACTGCCCGATGGGGCGGCCGAACTGCTCACGCGTCCTGGCGTACTCGGTGGCGGTGCACAGGGCCCAGGCCGCGGTGCCGCACGCGTCGGCGGCGAACAGGACCGCGGCGAGGTCGAGTACCGGGATGCTGCCGACTCCGAGCACCCGGCCGGCGGGTAGCCGGGCGCCCAGGGCACGGATATCCGCCGTCGGGCGGGTGGGGTCGGCGCTCTCGTGCGCGCGCACGATGAGGTCCGCCGCGTCGGCCGCGACCCACACCGTCCCGTGGGAGGACTCGGCCGCGAGCACGATCAGGTCCGCCTCGGCGCCGCCGAGGACGGGCGGCGCGGCGCCGTCCAGCAGGTATCCGCCGCCCTCCACCGCGACCGCGGTGAGCGAGCCGGCGCCGAGCGCCACCGCGCCGATGCGCTCGCCGGCGGCCAGCGCGGCAACCAGGGCGCGCTGTCCGGGCCCCGGCGAGCCGTCCGCCATTGCCCGCTCCAGTACCGCGGAGGCGAGTGCGCTCGGCAGATACGGTCCGGGCAGCGCGGCGCGCGCGGTCTCCTCCAGGGCGACGGCCAGGTCGAGAAGGCCGCCGCCCCCGCCGCCGTACTCCTCGGGCAGGTGCAGCCCGAGCAGGCCCTGCGCAACGAGGCCGTCCCAGTGGGCGGGCCGGACCGTCCCCCCGGGCGGGGCGTCGAGGAACTTGCGCACCTCCTCGGGCGGCACGGCCCGCGCCACCCAGCCACGCACCGCTTCCGCCAACTCGCGCTGTTCTTGCATGATTCCGATGCCCATGCGGATCCTCACCGGTCGCGGACGTGGGTCGGCGCCAGACTAGAACACGTTACAATCTGACGGAAGGTCAGATACGTCTCGATCTGCCGTGCCCGCCGACACCCACCCACCCGCTCGCCCGGCTCGTGCGGTACGGCACGATGGGCCGCCCGGACCCGTACCACCAGGAGGAAGCCATGGCACCCAAGCCGGAGACACTCGCCGCCTTCGAGGCCGCCAAGGGCTTCATGCCGGTTCGCGAAGGGCTCGCCCTGCACGAGGCGGCGACCGCGGCCGCCGCGCTCGGGCTGCCGCTGCTGGAGGTCGGTACCTACTGCGGTCGCTCGACCCTCCTGCTCGCCGACGCCGCCCGCGAGGCCGGCGTGAGCGCGATCACCGTCGACCACCACCGCGGCAGCGAGGAGCAGCAGCCCGGCTGGGAGTACCACGACCCGACCGTGGTGGACCCCGAGATCGGACGGATGGACACCCTGCCGACGTTCCGGCGGACCCTTCACAAGGCCGGGCTGGAGGACCATGTCGTCGCGATCGTCGGCCGGTCGCCCCAGGTCGCGGCCGTGTGGGGCGGGAAGCTCGGCTTCGTCTTCATCGACGGCGGACATACCGACGAGCACGCGGCCGCCGACTACGAGGGCTGGGCGCCCCACCTCGCCGGGGACGGCCTGCTCGTCATCCACGACGTCTTCCCCGACCCGGCCGACGGCGGCCAGGCCCCGTACCGGATCTACCGCCGGGCCCTGGAGTCCGGAAGCTTCACCGAGGTCTCCAGAACCAACTCCCTGCGCGTCCTGCGCCGGACGGGCCCGGGGATCTGATCCGGGATTCGGCCAACCCGGCAGTTGGGCGTGCCGGGTGCGCCGAGCCCGGCACGATCGGGCGGACATCCCCTAGCATCGCGACGTGCCGTACGACGACAGTCCTCCCCCCACCCAGCGGCGCCTGCGCGCCTCCACCCTCACTGTCGCGCTGGCCGCGCTGGTGCCGACCTGCCTGGCCGGGTGGCTGCTCTGGCAGGCGATGAGCGGGCCGGAGCAGAACGAACCGCCCAAGGTGCTGCCCCTGCCCAGCCAGTCCGCCGCCCCGGGCACGGACGAGAAGCCGCCGGTGACCGTGACGGCGACGCCGCCCTCCGGCCGGCCGTCCTCCCCGGAGGACGACAAGTCCGGTCGGCCCCTGGCCGGCAGGGTCGTGGTCGTCGACGCCGGCCACAACCCGGGCAACTTCAAGCACACCCGCGAGATCAACCAGCTCGTCGACATCGGTACCAATAAGAAGGAATGCGACACCACCGGTACTTCCACCAATGACGGCTACACCGAGGCAGCGTTCACCCTCGACGTCTCCCGGCGGCTGCACCTCCTCCTCGAGGAGCAGGGCATGAAGGTCGTCTTCACACAGAACGACGACCGCCCCTTCGGCCCGTGCATCGACGAGCGCGCCCGCATCGGCAACGAGGCGAAGGCCGACGCGGTCGTCTCGGTCCACGCGGACGGCTCCGCGTCCGGCCACCGCGGATTCCATGTGATCCTCCCCGCACTGGTGAAGGGCGGTTCGGCGGACACCGCACCGATCGTCGGCCCTTCCCGGGAGCTGGGCGAGCGGATCGCCGGCAGGTTCGTCCGGGCGACCGGCAGCGCTCCGTCCAACTACGTGGGCGGCGGAACGGGGTTGGCCGTACGCGAGGACCTGGGCGGACTCAACCTGTCCGCCGTTCCCAAGGTGTTCGTCGAGTGCGGGAACATGCGGGACGCGAAGGACGCGGCCCTGCTGAAAAGTCCCGAATGGCGCCAGAAGGCGGCCCAGGGCATTGCGGAGGGCATCGTCGACTACCTGGCGGGGTAGGGCTGGTACCCGGCGGACGAACCGGGCCCGCGGGCGATAGATTCATCCGTACGATGGGGAGCCGCCCCGAGCTACGCGCCGCGAGACCGCCCCGACGAGACGACCGAAGAAGGACTTTCACGTGAACATCCGCTCCCTCACTCGAGGTGACGGCGTGGTGATCGGAGCAGCGGTGTTGCTGTTCATCGCCTCGTTCCTCGACCTCCAAGACCTCAGCGCCTTCGGTGTCGACGGGTCCTCCAACGCGTGGGAAGCCACATCGGTACTGGGGAGTGTCTTCCTGGCCGGGATCATCGGCGCGGCGCTGATCGTCGTCGCCCGTGCGCTGCCGCAGCCACGGAAGGTCGCGGGACTCGACCTGGGCCAGTTCGGGGTCGCTTTCACTGTGTTCGCCGCCTGGGCGGCGTTCTGGACGATCATCGACATCGAGGAAGCCGGCATCGGCATGATCCTCGGCCTGCTCGCCGCCCTGGTCCTCGCGGGCGCGGCGATCGCGACTCCGCTCGTCCCCGCTCTCCAGGCCGCCCTGATTCCCGCGCCGAAGCCGCAGGCACCGTCTCCCTACGGCGGCCAGCCCGGGCAGCCGGGCCCCGGTCAGGGGTACGGCTACCCGGGTCAGGGTCAGCAGCAGCCGTACGGCGCCCAGCCGGGTCAGCCCGGTCAGCAGCAGCCGTTCGGCGGGCAGCCTCAGGGACAGCAGGCCCCGCACCCGCAGCAGGCCGCCCAGCCGCAGGCCGGTCCCGGCGCTCCGGCCGCCGACTTCGCGGCGTTCTGGTTCGCGGTCCCCGTCGCCCGCCCGCTGTACGCGGAGGACGGCTCGCCCACCCCGATCGCCGAGCTCGCGCCCGGCACGTGGTACCTCGCGGTGGAGCAGCGCGGCCCCGGTCTCGTCGCCCAGACGCAGGACGGCCGCCGCGGCGTCCTGCAGGACACCACCGGCATCCAGCGCGGCTGAGCCCGGACAGCAGCACACCAACGGCCTCCCTCCCTTCCGGGCGGGAGGCCGTTGCCCTACAGTCGCCTGACGCACCGTCACTTAAGGTTGGTCGCTGTCCGGCCCGGCTGGAGGACCGTATGCGCCTCGGACTCGCACTCGGCTACTGGGGACGCGGCCCGAACCCCTCCCACCTCGACCTCGCCGTCGAGGCCGAGCGGCTCGGGTACGACTCCGTATGGACCGCGGAGGCCTGGGGCTCGGACGCCTTCACCCCGCTGACCTGGATCGCGGCGCACACCTCCCGCATCCGCCTCGGCACCGCCATCGCGCAGATGTCCGCCCGCACGCCAACGGCGACCGCGATGCACGCACTCACCCTCGACCATCTCTCCGGCGGCCGGATGCTGCTCGGCCTCGGCCTGTCCGGACCGCAGGTGGTGGAGGGGTGGTACGGACGCCCGTTCCCCGACAGCCCGCTGACCGCCACCCGTGAGTACGTCGAGGTGATCCGCCAAGTACTGCGCCGGCAAGGGCCCGTTGAGCTCGACGGACGTTTCCACTCCCACCCGTACCGCGGCGCGGACGGCACCGGGATCGGCAAACCCCTGAAACCGATCACCCATCCCCTGCGGGCCGGCCTGCCCGTACTGCTGGGCGCCGAAGGACGGAAGAACATCGCCCAGACCACCCGGATCGCGGACGGCTGGCTGCCGCTGTACTGGTCGCCACTGCGCCCCGACGTGTACGGAGCCTCTCTCGCGGACCTCCCGGACGGCTTCCTGGTCGCCCCCATGGCCCGCGCGCATGTCTGCGACGACGTGGCCGAGGGTTTGCTGCCCGTGAAGGCGATGCTCGGCTTCTACATCGGCGGCATGGGGCACGCCGCCCGCAACTTCCACGCCGACCTGATGTCCAGGATGGGTTTCGAGTCCGAGGCCCGCCGCATCCAGGAGCTCTTTCTCGCCGGCCGCAAGGAGGACGCGGTGCTGGCCGTCCCGGACGCCTTCGCAGACGAGATCTCGCTCGTCGGCCCCCGCGAACGCATCGCGGAACGGCTGGAGTTGTGGCGCAAGGGCCCGGTCACCGATCTCCTGGTGACGGCCCCGGACCCGCACACCCTGCGCGTGCTGGCCGAGCTCAACGCATAGACGCGGGGCCACGTAGACGCGGGGCACCGCGTGGCAGCGCAGGCCGCGGGCGCCTCAGCCGAACGTTGCCCGCGCCAGCCAGAAGTCCAGCAGCTCCGCGTCGCCCAGTACCTCCACGCGGTCACTGTCTGCGGAGAGCCGCCGGTAGAAGACCTGGAGCACATCGGTGAGCGGCCCGCGCAGCGCGACCGTCGCCTTCTCGTGTCCGTGCCGCCAGGTGAAGCCGTCCTCGCCGAACTCGATGAGCCACTCGGCGTCCCGCACATCCGTGGCGTGCAGGTGGATGCTGCGGCCCGCGCCGCGCAGCTCCGCCGCCTCCTTGTCGGTGCCGGTGGACTGGGCCCAGGTCACGATGTCCAGCCACTCGTCGATGGTGTCCGCCGCGACCTCGGGGGCCACCTCGAAGACGATCCCCGCCGCGATCGCCGCGTCCGCGCGGTGGACGACCGTCTCATGGGTCATCCGGCGCGCCCAGAAAGCCGAGCGCCGCTCGTCCGTCCAGGTCCAGACGGTGGTGTCGGGACCGGTCGCCCGCAGCGTCCCGGCGAGCTTCTCGGCGCCCTCCGCGAGCCACGCGTCGAGTGCGGCGGCTTCCGCGTCGCCCGGTCCGAGGCCGTCGGGGACCTGATCCTCCGGGACGGGCTCCGTGGCCTTGGTACGTACGGTCGCCTCGGCCCAGCGGTGTGCACCGCCCACATGGCGGGCCAGATGCCCCAGCGTCCACTCGGGGCACGTGGGCACCGTCGCGGAGAGGTCGGCGTCGATGAGTACCGCCCTCAGGCGGTCGGTCTGTTCGACGATCTCGTCGCAGTAGTGTTCATGTCCCAGGTCAGTCATGCGGCAACCCTAGGCATGGCCACGGCTCCGGGAAAGGCCGTTTCAGCCGCCGAGCTGCGAGGTGGACGGGACCTTGTCCTTGACCTCGGCGCCCGCGCCCTTGCCGGCCTCCTTCACATCGCCGATGACCGACTCGAAGAGAGCGACGTCCGCGTCGCTCGCGTCGCCCCTGCGCAGCTTGGAACCGAGCTCCTTGAGGGATTCGATGCCCGCTGTCAGGGGAACGACCGCCTTCGACAGCAGCGGGTCGCCCTTGGCGTTGTTCACCGCCGCCTTCAGCCTGTTGTACGTGAAGACTCCCGCGAGGCCCGCCTTCACCAGCGCGACGCGGCGCCCCTCCGCGCCCTGCTTGAACCTGCCCTCACGGTACGGCTTGACTATCCACTGGTACGTCGCTCCCGCCGCGAGTCCCGCATTGGCGACGAAGCGCGTCTTGGCGAACTTCTGCGCCTCCGTCGATCCGCTCGGCGTGGCAGACGCGTCCTTGCCGTCGTCGCCGCAGGCAGTGGCGCCGGCCAGCAGCGCGCAGGACAGCAGCAGGGCCACAGCGGCGCGGCGTATCGGTGTGGTGGTCAGCACGGCGGTACCTCCGGGGTGGGCAGCCAGTCCTGCCCGGCAGCCTCACCCACCCCTGGGGACTCCGCCACTTGGGCTGGCCCGTTCGGGTTTCAAGCGCTCGAAACCGGCAACACGTTCGGCATGTCTCCACGCAGCGGAAGCAACCAGGCGGGGCGGATCGTCGCCGTCGTCGCCGATGTCCTGGCCTTCATCCTCGGCCTCTGGATTGTGATGTACCTGCTGGACGCGAACCGGGCCAACGACCTGGTCGAGTTCGTCCACGACGCGGCCAACTGGCTTGCCGGCTGGTCGCACGACCTGTTCACGTTCGATGAGGAGTGGGCACGCGTGGTCGCGGGCTACGGTCTCGCGGCTGTGGTGTACCTCTTCATCGGCCATGCGGTGGCAGGGCGGATGCACCGCCACTGAGCCAGGGCCGGCCCGTACGGGCCGGCCGCGGCTCTCCTGGGCCTAGCGGCAGCAGTCCGGGTCGAGCCCGGCCGGCAGCCGTTCCCCGCCGAAGACCGCGGTGGTCGCCTCGTCCCCCCCGAGGGCGGCCACCGCCAGCAGCAGCGAACCGGCCGTCCAGGTGGTCTGCTCGACCGGCCAGACGGCCTTGTCCTGGAAGACGTAACCCGTCCAGTACATGCCGTTCTCCGCGCGCAGGTGCCGGATCGACTGGAGTACCTCCAGAGCCCGGTCCGATTCGCCCATGGCCCAGAGGGCCAGGGCGAGTTCGCAGCTCTCGCCACCGGTCACCCAGGGATTGGGCAGCACACAGCGGACGCCGAGCCCCGGCACCACGAAGTCGTCCCAGCGCTCCTCGATCCGGGCCTTGGCGGCCAGGCCGGTCAGCGCACCACCCAGGACGGGGTAGTACCAGTCCATCGAGTAGTGGTTCTTGTCGAGGAAACGCTCGGGGTGGCTGCGGACCGCGTGCCCCAGCGCACCTGCCGCCAACTCCCAGTCGGGCTGCGGCTCCTCACGCTGCTCCGCGATGGCAAGGGCACAGCGCAGCGCCTGATAGATGGACGAACTGCCGGTCAGCAGGGCGTCGTTGACGGCCGCCCCGCCGTCCTCCGGGGCCTCCCGCTTCCAGCCGATCTCGCCACCGGGCTGCTGCAGCTCGAGGACGAACTCGATCGCGGCGAAGACCGTCGGCCACATCCGGTCGATGAACGCGTCGTCGCCGGTGGCCAGGTAGTGGTGCCAGACGCCGACGGCTATGTACGCGCAGAAGTTGCTCTCCCTGCCGCGGTCGGCCGGTCGGTCCGTGTTCACGCCGTCGGCGCCGTCCTGGTAGGCCGCGTACCAGGAGCCGTCCTCGTTCTGGTGGGCGGCGAGCCAGGCGTAGGCGCGTGCCGCCGCCTCGTGCTCACCCGCCGCGTCGAGCGCCATGGCCGCCTCGATGTGGTCCCACGGGTCGAGGTGATGGCCGCGGAACCACGGAATGGCGCCGTCCGCGCGCTGGACGGCGAGGATGCCGGCGACGGTCAGGGCGGCCTGCTCGGCGGTGAGTACTCCGGGCAGGACGAGGTGTTCCGTGCGCCCGAGAGAGCTCACGCGCCCACCCCGGGAGTGTGCGGCTTGGTCGCGTACGCCACGAAGCTCTTGCCGATCAGCGGGTTCAGCGCCTGCTCGGCAACCCGGGTGGCCAGCGGCTTCTTCATGATGTCCCAGACCAGGAGCTTGTGGTACGCCTTCACCGGCAGGGCCTGGTCGTTGTCGACGCCGAAGGCGCACTTGAGCCACCAGTACGGCGAGTGCAGCCCGTGCGCGTGGTGCGTGCCGTACGGCTTGAGGCCGGCTTCCCGCATCTTGCCGAGCAGTTCATCGGCCCTGTAGATGCGGATGTGGCCGCCCTCGACCTCGTGGTACGCGTCGGAGAGCGCCCAGCAGATCTTCTCGGGCCCGTAGCGCGGCACGGTGATCGCGATACGTCCGCCGGGCCTCAGCACCCGCACCATCTCGGCGAGCACGCCCTTGTCATCGGGGATGTGCTCCATCACCTCGGAGATGATCACGACGTCGAAGCTGTCGTCGGGGAAGGGGAGCGCGAGCGCGTCGCCCTCCATCGCGGTGGCGGTCGCCCCGGCCGGCGCCTCTCCGGCCTCCTTCATCGCAGCGAACCACCTGGCCACCTCGCGGATCTCCTCGCCGTTGCGGTCGAGGGCCACCACCTGGGCGCCGCGCCGGTAGCACTCGAAGGCATGGCGGCCTGCGCCGCAGCCGAGATCGAGCACGCGGTCGCCCGCGGCGAGCGGGAAGCGGGAGAAGTCCACGGTCAGCAAAGGGGCCTGCTTTCGCGGTCGAGCCGGTAGTCGAGCCGGTAGTCGAATCGGTGGTCGGCAAGGGGAAGTCGAGGGCTGAGCGCCCCGGCGGCCGGGGTTCGTGACGTCACCGTGCGCCCCCGCCCGGCACGGCGGCGCCGCGTCCCGACCTGGCGGCGATCGCCGCCCGGTAGTGCTCGGCGGTGCCGATGGCGGCCTGCCGCCAGGTGAACCGGGCCAGCACCCGCTGCCTGCCCGCGTCACCGAGCCGCGCCCGCAGTGCGGGGTCGCCGAGCAGCCGGCCGAGTGCCGCGGCGAGCGCGCCCGCGTCGCCCGGCTCGACGGCCAGGCAGGTCTCGCCGTCGGTGCCGGCGACCTCAGGGATCGCGCCACCGGTGGTGGCCACGAGCGGGGTGCCCGTCGCCATCGCCTCGGCGGCGGGCAGTGAGAAGCCCTCGTAGAGCGACGGGACGCAGGCGACCTGAGCGCCGCGCACCAGGTCGACGAGTTCCTGGTCGCTGATGCCCTTGACGAACTCGACGGCGCCCTGGAGCCCGTACCGGTCGATGGCCTGCGCCACCGGTCCGTCCTCGGCCCTCCGGCCGACGACGACCAGATGTGCCTGCGGATTCTCGGTGCGCAGCTTGGCGAGCGCCTCGACGAGGTGGATCAGGCCCTTGAGCGGTACGTCGGCGCTGGACGTCGTCACGATCCGGCCGGGGATGTCGGCGATCGTGGGGTCGGGCGAGAAGAGATCGGTGTCGGCGCCGATGTGGACCACATGTACGCGGTCCTGGCGTACGCCGAGGTGGTCGACGATCTCCTGCTTGGAGGAGCCGGAGACGGTGAGCACGGACGGCAGCCGCCGCGCGACCCGCTTCTGCATACGTGTGAACCCGTACCAGCGGCGCACGGACGCCCGCCTGCGCCAGTCCTGGGCGGCGTCCAGTTCGAGCTGCCGGTCGACGGTGATGGGGTGGTGGATCGTGGTGACCAGCGGCGCCCCGAGGTCCGCGAGGAACCCGTAGCCGAGGGTCTGGTTGTCGTGGATCACGTCGAACTCGCCCCGCCGGGCGGCCAGATGACGCCGCGCGCGCAGCGAGAAGGTCAGCGGCTCGGGAAAGCCGCCGGTCCACATCGTGGAGACCTCGAGGGCGTCGATCCAGTCGCGGTACTCACCGCGCTTGGGAGTCCGGAAAGGGTCCGGATGACGGTAGAGATCGAGGCTGGGCAGCTCGGTGAGCGTGGGGCCCGAAACTGCGTTGAGTACGGATTCGTCGGAGACGGGCGTGTCGAGCACCGGATAGGGCTGCGAGCCGATCACTTCCACGCGGTGGCCGAGACGGGCCAGCTCGCGGGAGAGGTGCCGCACGTAGACGCCCTGACCGCCGCAGAACGGGTTCCCCTTGTACGTGAGGAGTGCGATGCGCAACGGACGTCCGCCATCGGCGGTCGCGCCCACGCGAGGGCCCGCCACTATGGCCTCAGCGGTCACTCTCGGCACCCCTCTCACTGCACTTTCGCCGGAGCGTAGCCGCTCGCGCTAATGTAGAACAAGTTACAGACTTGATCGCCCAAGGAGCTTTGAATCTACCGGCCGGGAGCAGCGCCGTAACGGCCGGATCAGGTGATTCGCGCCACGGCAGCCGCTCCTGCCATGCTGTGCCACCCCGGAGCAGCCCCCGGAAGAGCGCAGCGCGGATGAATGCCACGGAGTGGGACATATGACAGCGGAAGCCAAGGCAGCCACCCCTGCGTCCGGGCCACTGACCGAACGCCAGGAGGCGCGCCGCCGCCGCATCCTGCACGCCAGCGCCCAACTGGCCAGCCGGGGCGGCTTCGACGCCGTGCAGATGCGTGAGGTCGCGGAATCGTCGAGCGTCGCGCTGGGCACGCTGTACCGCTACTTCCCCTCCAAGATCCACCTGCTGGTCGCCACCATGCAGGACCAGTTGCAGCACATGCACACAACGCTGCGCAAGCGCCCTCCGGCCGGCGACGATCCGGCCGCCCGGGTCTCGGAGACGCTGATGCGTGCCTTCCGCGCACTTCAGCGCGAACCTCATTTGGCCGACGCGATGGTCCGGGCCCTGACCTTCGCGGACCGCAGCGTCAGCCCCGAGGTGGACACGGTCTCCCGGCTCACCACGGCGATCATTCTGGACGCGATGGGCCTGGAGGGCCCGCCGACGCCGGAGCAGCTCTCCGCCGTCCGGGTCATCGAGCACACCTGGCACTCGGCGCTGATCACCTGGCTGTCCGGACGCGCGTCGATCGCACAGGTGAAGATCGACATCGAGACGGTCTGCCGCCTGATCGACCTGACGACGCCGGGCGCAGCGCACTCGGGCGAAGCGCACTCGGGCAGCGCGACGCAGGGGGACGGATAGCAGGGCGCCACGCGGCCGCGACGAGGACAGCCAGAGTGACGGCGTCTCCTGCGGGAGGGCCGGCCGCCGGGCCGAGCGGCCCGGGCGATCACCGCAGGAGTCTCGCTGGCCCGGAGTCGCCAGGCCCTGTCCGGGCCTACTCCTCGGGCGGGAACACCAACTCCCCGCCGTCCAGCAGCGTGATCGTGATCGCCTCCACCGGGCAGCCCTCCGCCGCCGCCAGCATCTGCTCATTGGCGTCGGTCTCGGCGGCGACCGGATGCGCCTGCCGGGCGGAGTCCAGCGTGAAGCCGGTGGGCGCGTGGTTCACGCACATTCCGGAGCCGATGCAGACCCCGCGGTCCACTTCGACATGCCAGCGGTCGCCCATCAGCCTTCCCATCCCGCCGGGAGGTGGATCATCTTGTGCTCAAGGTACTCGCCGAAGCCCTCGGGCCCGAACTCCCTGCCCAGGCCTGAGCTCTTGTATCCGCCGAACGGCCCAAGCATGTCGAGACTGAAGGTGTTCACGTTGTACGTACCGGTCCGTATCCCGCGCGCGAACGCGATGCCGCGCTCGACGTCCTCGGTCCATACGCTGCCGCTCAGCCCGTAGTCGGAGTCGTTGGCGATCCTGACCGCCTCGTCCTCGTCCCCGTACGGCAGCAGGCAGATGACCGGCCCGAAGATTTCCTCGCGGGCGATCCGCATCCCGTTGTCGACCCCGCCGAACAGGGTCGGTTCGACGTACCACCCGCGCTCGTGGCCGGCCGGACGCCCACCGCCGGTGAGAATCTTCGCGCCTTCCTCCTGGCCGATCCTGATGTAGTCGAGTGAGCGCTGCTGCTGTCGCCCGGCCACCAGCGGGCCGACCTGGGTCGCCGGGTCCAACGGGTCACCGACGACCAGCGCGCCGGCCGCCGCCGCCAAGGCCTCGGCGATCTCGTCGTACCGGCTGCGCGGCGCGAGTATGCGGGTCTGGGCGACGCAGGCCTGGCCGTTGTTCATCCACGCGGCGGGCACGATGCCGGCGACCGCCGTCTGAAGATCCGCGTCGGGCAGGATGACGGCCGCGGACTTGCCGCCCAGTTCCAGCGTGACGCGGCTGAGATTGCGCGCGGCCACCTCCATCACCCGCTTGCCCGCCGCCACCGATCCGGTGAACGAGACCTTGTCGATGCCCGGGTGCCCGACCAGGTACTCGCTCACCTCGCGGTCGGCCGGGACGATGGACAGAACCCCCTCGGGGAGCCCGGCCTCCCGCGCGATCTCGGCCAGGATGTACGAGTCGAGCGGCGACTCGGGCGACGGCTTCAGCACCACGGTGCAGCCGGCCAGCAGTGCCGGCCCCAGCTTGGCGGCCGCGGTGAACTGCGGGACGTTCCATGGAATGACGGCCGCGACCACGCCGACCGGCTCCCGCCGCACCAGGATCCGGCCGAGCGCCCCGGCCCGCCGCTCCTCGTACGGAAAGTCACGCGCGACCGTGATCGCCGCGTCCCAGACCATCATCGCTCCGAGCGCCTGCGCGAGGACACTCCAGGAGTACGGGGAGCCGTTCTGGGCGCTGATGGACCTCGCGATCTCCTCGTGGCGTACCGCGATCGCGTCCTTGATCCGGGTGATGACGGCTATCCGCTCGTCCAGGCTCGCCCGGGGCCAGGGACCCTCGTCGAACGCCCTGCGCGCCGCGGCGACGGCACGGTCCACATCCGCTCGCGAGGCATGCGGCACCCGGCCGATGACCTGCTCGGTGTGGGGCGAGATCACCTCGATGGTGTCGCGGCCGAGGGGATCCACCAACTCCCCGCCGATGAACAGCTTTCCATGTTCCACGAGCTCGGTCATGGCTGATGCCTCCTGCGGGCCGCCCGGGGCGTTGCTGACACTGCGTTCCTGACACTGTTTCAGAACTGATACCAGTTCTAGTTGCAGTAGTCCACGGCAGGAGCGCCTCGCGGGAGCCACGGAGAGTCTCCCGAAGCGCGCCACCCGACGGCCGGGGCGTCGCGCGAGGTCGCGTGTGCGGCATTCGGGTGAGACGGTGGAGATCGTCGAGTGCCGAGTGCCGAGTCCCGGACACCGGTCGCCTCACCATCTGCGTCTACCAACGGCGCCCGCTCACGCAGCCGAGAAGCCGGCGTCGCGCAACCCGGCCGCGTCACGTGGCCCGACCCATGCCACCCGGCCCGGCCCGTCTCTGTGCCGGCGGCATCGGCGGCAGGCACCCCCGGCCGTTCGACGAGCGTCCGATCGGCGCGGAGAATGAGTGGGGCAGGTGGTGACGATGCCGACGTGGAAATTGCGGGACTTCCGCGACGACGATCTGGACCGTGCCATCCGGATATGGGATCAGGACCGGCAGGCGGACGATGCAACGCCCGTGTTTCCCGTCTCCGAGGTCATGGCCGCGGCCCGGACCGGCGGTCCCGTCGTCGTCGCGGTCGTGGGCGACGAGATGGTGGGCATGGCGGTGGCGCAGGCCAAGGACGAACGGGCCTGGATCACGCTGGTGGCCCTGGCCGCGCCGTGGCGCAACCGCGGGATCGGCAGTGCCTTGATCGCCGAGCTCGAGCGGCGCCTTCGGGTGCACGGGGTACGCCGGATCGGGGCGCTCCTCCCGCCGGGGGCGACAGGAACCGCGGCCCTGGAGAACTCCGGCTACCGGACCCGCACCGGACTGGTCTTCTACGAGAAGATCGAGCATCTCGGCGCGAGCGACGCGGGTCTGCTCGCGGAGCTCGGCGGGAGGGTACTGCCGCGGGGACTGTGGGGTGCCCTTGGGGGCATGGAGCGGGAGAAGGAAGCCATCGAACAGCGGATCGTGCTGCCGCTGGCAGAACCCGCGCTGGCAGACCGGTACGGGGTGACGCCGCCGAAGGCGGTCATCCTCTTCGGCCCGCCCGGTACCGGCAAGACCAGCTTCGCCAAAGCCGTCGCCTCCCGGCTCGAGTGGCCGTTCGTGGAGCTATTCCCCTCCCGGCTGGCCGCGGGAGACTCCGGAAGCCTGGCGACCTCACTCCGGGACACGTTCGCCGATCTGGCTGAGCTGGAGACCGTCCTGCTGTTCATCGACGAGGTCGAGGAGATCGCCGCCGTCCGGTCCGGCCTGGCCGTCGATCCCGGCCACGGAGTCACCAACGAACTGCTCAAGCTGATTCCCGGCTTCCGCGACCACGACGACCGCATGCTGATCTGCGCGACCAACTCCGTCCGCTCCCTCGACCCGGCGTTCCTGCGCCCCGGCAGGTTCGACTACGTCATCCCGGTCGGCCCTCCCGACCCGGTGGCGCGGGAGGCGATCTGGCAGCGCTACCTCGGCACGGCCGCCGACGAGGTCGAGCTGCACCGGCTGGTGGAGGCCAGTGAGATGTTCACACCCGCCGACATCGAGTTCGCCGCCCGCAAGGGCGCCCACGCCGCGTTCGAGCGCGAAGTCGCCGACCGCCAAGGCGCGCCGGCCAGTACCGAGGACTACCTCGCCGCCATCGCAGACACCCGGCCCACACTCACCGACCAGGCGCTCTCCCAGTTCCGGGAGGACATCGAGCGCTACGTACGCATGTGACGTGGGGCCGGGCCGCCCGTGGGCCGTGCAAGACCGGCAACCAGTGACCGGCGGTCGAGCGATCACCGCAGGTCAGCCAACTCCACGAGACAACAGTCGACTTGGGCGACCATTGGAACCAGTTCTAGTTATAGTGGGCAACGGCCGTGCTGCCGGAGAGAGACGAGGGGCCTCATGACGCAGGTGTCCGACCACGGCGGAGGCGTCTGGAGCATCAAGGTCCCCATCCCGGACAATCCACTCGGCCACACGCTCGTCCACCTGCTCGACACCGACCGGGGCCCGGTGCTGATCGACACCGGGTGGGACGACCCCACCTCCTGGAACACCCTCGTCGCCGGACTCGCCGCGCTCGACGTGTCCGTGGGGGACGTGCACGGCGTCGTCATCACCCACCACCACCCCGATCACCACGGTCTCTCCGGGCAGGTCCGCGACGCTTCCGGCGCCTGGATCGCCATGCACTCGGCCGACACCGAGGTCGTCCGGCGCACCCGCGCCGCCGAGCCCGGCGTGTGGCTCGACTACCTGGCGGCCAAACTGGCCGCCGCCGGCGCGCCCGTGGACCACACCGCCCCCCTGCGCGCCGCCCGCGAGTCCGGGCGTATGCGAACCCTGCCGGGGCTGCGGGCCGCGCTCCCCGACCGCGAGATCGTGCCCGGAGAACTGCTCGGTCTCGCCGGGCGCCGGCTGCGCGCCGTCTGGACGCCGGGCCACACCCCCGGCCACGTCTGCCTGCACCTGGAGGAGGCCCATCCCGCGAACCGCCCCGGCAACGGGCGGCTCTTCTCAGGCGACCACCTGCTGCCCGGCATATCCCCGCACATCGGCCTCTACGAAGTCCCCGACGAGAACGGGGACACCCCGGTCACCGATCCCCTCGGCGACTACCTCGACTCCCTCGAGCGCATCGGCCGTCTGGCACCCGCCGAGGTCCTCCCGGCCCACCAGCACGCGTTCACCGACGCCCCGGCTCGGGTGCGGGAGTTGCTCACCCACCACGAGGCCCGGCTCCAGGGGCTCCGGGACCTGCTCGCCACGCCGCTCACCCCCTGGCAGCTCGCCGAGCGCATGGAGTGGAACCGCCCGTGGGAGCAGATCCCGTACGGCTCCCGGAACATCGCCGTCTCGGAGGCCGAGGCGCATCTGCGTCGTCTGGTGAAGCTGGGCCGGGCCGAGGCGGTCCCGGACACGGATCCGGTCACGTACCGGGCGGTGTGACCACCGGCGGCCGACGGCGGCCGGCGGCGTGTCCGCGTCCCGGTTCAGCCTGCCTGCAACTCCTCAAGAATGTCGCGGAGTTCGCCCAATGTGGCGGGTGTGCTTGTGGGCACCGCGGGTCCGGCGGTGCGCGGGGACGGGACGCGGCCGGGCGCGGCGCTGGCCCGTACCGTGGTGCCCGTCCTGGAGCCGGAACTCGGGGAGATCGACCGCCTGCGCAGTGTGGCGGAGCTGGTGCCGCTCCGCCCGGCGCGCGGGAAAGCCCTCCGTGCGACCAGGGTCTGCCGTCCGGTCGGCCAGGCACCGCCTCGCACCATTTCGACGGGCTCCGCGGTACCGCCCCCGGGCGGCCGGCTACGGGCCGGTACAGTGTGCGAGTCGTCATCATGCCCGTTACGGGGGGAAGCCGGTGCAATTCCGGCACTGACCCGCAACCGTGTGCCGCCCTCTCCGGCGGTGAGTCGGACTGCCCCGTCGGACGTGACCGGCTCGTGCCATCGGGACCCCGGTGGCCGGCACCGTCGAGGTATACGGAGCCGGAGCCTGGTACCTGAGCGTGCCTGCGTCCGGCTCCCCAGTGGAGAGGCACCACCCGCCATGACCGTCCGCCGCAGCGCAGCCGCGCTCGCAGCTTCCGCCGTGCTCTGCGTGGCCGCTGCCCCCACCGCCTTCGCAGCGCCGTCGCCGGCACCGGTGATCCCCTCCGGCCTGTACGGCAAGAAGGACCCGACGTACGACGGCGTCTGGCGGCAGTCGCTCGCCCTGCTGGCCCAGGACACCGTGGGGGTCACGCCCGCGAAGAAGGCTGTGGACTGGCTGGTCGGGCAGCAGTGCGCGACCGGCGCCTTCGCCGCGTTCCGTGCCGACGCCTCCAAGCCCTGCGACGCCAAGACGATGGTGGACAGCAACTCGACCGCCGTCGCCGTGCAGTCACTGGCCGCGCTCGGCGGGCACGCGGACACGGTGAAGAAGAGTGCCGGCTGGCTGAAGTCCGTACAGAACGACGACGGCGGCTGGGGCTACATGCCCGGTGGGCCGAGTGACGCAAACTCCACGTCGGTCGTCATCGGCGCGCTGGCCGCGGCGGGCGAGAAGCCGGCAGAAGTGAAGTCGAAGAAGGGCAGGTCGGCGTACGACGGCCTGGTGTCCTTCCGGCTCGGCTGCACTGCGAAGGAAACCGACCGCGGCTCCTTCGCGTACCAGCCCGACAAGGCCGGCAAGCTCGCCCCGAACGGCGACGCCACCGCGGCTGCCGCACTGGCCGGGCTCGGCAAGGGGCTGGCCGTGGAGCCGCTCGGCAAGACCGACGCCGCCGTGGCGCAGCCGGCCTGCGAGACGGACGCCGTCGCGGTGACCGGGGAGGCGGCCGCGCGGGGAGCCGCCGCATACCTCGCGCAGACGCTGGCGAAGGGCGGACAGCACCTGACGGCCCTTACGCCGGGTGCCGACGAGCCCACGCCCGACATCGGCAACACCGCGGACGCCGTCATAGCCCTGGCCGCGGGCAAGCACAAGGACGCGGCGGCCGGACCGGTCGGATGGCTGCAGAGGAACTCCGCCGAGTGGGCGAAGGACAACCCGGCCGGCCTCGGCACGCTCGTCCTGGCCGCGCATGCGACGGGCACGGACCCGCGCGCCTTCGGCGGCGCCGACCTCGTGCGGCAGCTTAACGCGACGGGCCCGGCTCCCGAGTCCGCCGCGAAGCCCGTCGAGCAGAAGGACGAGAACAAGAACGGCAAGGACGGCAACGACGAGAAGGACGGCGACGAGTCCGGGGCCGGCGTCTGGTGGATCGTGGGTGTGGGCGGCGTCGCCGGAATCGGCATCGGCTTCCTGATCAGCGGCCGCAAGAAGAACCAGCAGCTCTGATGCGGACCCGGATCGCCGCCTTCGTCCTCGCGCTCGGCACCCTCGTCACGGTGCTGGGCGCGGGGCCCGCCCAGGCGGCCGGATACCGCTACTGGTCGTTCTGGGACCGGGACGGCGTGGCGTGGAAGTACGCCGCCCAGGGGCCGTCGCTGGCCAGGCCGGCCGACGGTGACGTCCAGGGCTTCCGTTTCTCCGTCAGCGAGGACTCCCAGGATTCCGCGAAGCCGCGCGGAGCGGCGGACTTCGAGGCGATCTGCGGCAGCACCCCCGCACGGGACGGCCGGAAGCGTGTCGCGCTGGTCATCGACTTCGGTAAGCGGGGAGACGCGCCCGGAGGCGAGACGCCGCCCGCGACGCGTACGGAGTGCGCGCAGGTCGGCGTGGAGGCGACCAGCGCGGAGGCACTGGCAGCGGTCGCGAAGCCGCTGCGCTACAACGGCGACGCCCTGCTGTGCGCGATCGCGGGCTACCCGAAGACCGGATGCGGCGAGCGGGTCTCGGGCGGTACGCCGAAGTCCTCCCCGTCCGCCGCCCCGTCCGCGTCCCCCGCCGGTGCCTCGGACGGCGGCCCGTCCGCAGGCCTGGTCGCGGGCATCGCGGCCGTACTCGGCCTCGGCGCGGCGGGCGCGTGGCAGGCTCGCCGCCGCCGCGGCCAGGGCTGACCGGACGCGGATCGATGACGCACACCGCGTTCGGGAAGCGGCTCCGGGCGCCCGGGGCCGGCCGTAGCAACGCGCTGCACGCCGGCGCCTGGTGGCTGTGGGCTCTGGGGCTCGCCACCGCCGCTTCCCGGACCACCAACCCCCTCCTGCTCGGTCTACTGGTCGGCGTCGCCGGCTACGTGGTCGCCGCCCGCCGCACCGACGCCCCATGGGCCCGCTCGTACGGCGCGTTCGTCAAGCTCGGTCTCGCCGTTATCGCGATCCGCCTTGTCTTCGCCGTCTTCCTCGGCTCCCCCATTCCCGGCTCGCACACGCTTTTCACCATGCCCGAACTCCCCCTGCCGGACTGGGCACAGGGTGTGCGCATCGGGGGCCGGGTGACCGCCGAGGGCATGGTCTTCGCGCTGTACGAAGGTCTGAAGCTGGCCACCCTGCTCATCTGTGTGGGCGCCGCGAACGCCCTCGCCAACCCCGCCCGGCTGCTCAAGTCCCTGCCCAGCGCCCTCTACGAAGTGGGCGTGGCCGTCGTCGTCGCGATGACCTTCGCGCCGAACATGGTCTCCGACGTCGTCCGGATGCGCGCCGCCCGCCGGCTCCGGGGCCGTCCGACCGGCGGCATCAAGGCGGTCCTGCAGATCGGACTGCCGGTGCTGGAAGGCGCGTTGGAACGCTCGGTGGCAACCGCCGCCGCGATGGACGCCCGCGGGTACGGCCGTACCGCACAGGTGCCGAAGGCCGTGCGCCGCACCACCAGCACCCTCACCGTCGGGGGGCTGCTCGGCGTGTGCGCCGGGTCGTACACGCTGCTCGCCGCCGAGGGCGCCGCCTTCGGGCTGCCGGTCCTGGCCGCCGGGCTCGCCGCCGCCCTCACCGGGCTCTGGCTCGGCGGCCGCCGCAGCGTGAGGACCCGCTACCGCCCGGACCGCTGGGGCGTGCGCGCCTGGCTGGTGTCCGGTTCGGGGGCGGCCGTCGCGGCGCTGATGATCTGGGCCGGTTCGTACGACGCCGGGGCCCTGCACCCCGGCGTCGTCCCCCTGACCGCACCCGAGTTCCCGCTGTGGCCCGCGGCTTCGGTTCTGCTCGGTCTGCTTCCTGCCTTCGTGGCCCCCCTTCCGAACCTTCCGAAGGAGTCCGGGTGATCCGGTTCGAGAACGTCTCCGTCACATACGACGGCGCGCCGGCCCCGGCCCTCCAGGGCGCTGACCTCACCGTCCCCGAAGGGGAGCTGGTCCTGCTGGTCGGCCCGTCCGGAGTCGGCAAGTCGACTCTGCTGAACGCGGTGTCCGGACTGGTCCCGCATTTCACCGGCGGCACGCTGCACGGCCGCGTCACCGTGGCGGGCCGCGACACCAGTACGTTCAAACCGCGCGAACTCGCCGACGTCGTCGGAACCGTGGGGCAGGACCCGCTCGCCCACTTCGTGACCGACACGGTCGAGGACGAGCTGGCGTACGGCATGGAGTCGCTCGGCATCCCGCCGGACACCATGCGGCGCCGCGTCGAGGAGACCCTCGACCTGCTCGGCCTGGCCGACCTGCGCGACCGGCCGATCGCCACGCTCTCGGGCGGCCAGCAGCAGCGCGTCGCGATCGGTTCCGTCCTCACCCCGCACCCGCGCGTGCTCGTCCTCGACGAGCCGACGTCGGCGCTCGACCCTGCGGCCGCGGAGGAGGTTCTCGCCGTGCTCCAGCGTCTCGTCCACGACCTCGGTACGACCGTACTGATGGCCGAGCACCGCCTGGAGCGGGTCGTGCAGTACGCGGACCAGGTCATCCTGCTCCCCGGTCCGGGCCAGTCCCCAGTCATGGGTGAGCCCGCCGAGATCATGGCCGTCTCACCGGTGCACCCGCCGGTCGTGGCGCTCGGGCGGCTGGCCGGCTGGGACCCGCTCCCTCTTTCCGTACGTGATGCGCGCCGCGGGGCGGGCCCGCTGCGCGAGCAGCTCTCCGCGCTCGCCCCGCCCCGCCCCGCGCAGCCGCCCGCGGCCGCCGCGGTGGCCGAAACGGCCGGACTGTCGCTGCACCGCGGCCGGGTGGAGGCGCTGCGCCGGGTCTCGCTGTCCGTACGGCCCGGCGAGACGATCGCGCTGATGGGCCGCAACGGCGCCGGCAAGTCCACGCTCCTCAGCACGCTCGTCGGCATGCACGAGCCGGACTCCGGGTCGGTACGCGTGGGGGGCGCGGCCCCCCACCGGACCAGCCCGGGCGAGCTGATCCGCAAGGCCGGACTCGTACCGCAGGAGCCACGGGATCTGCTGTACGCGGACACGGTGGCCGCCGAGTGCCGGGCGGCGGACCGCGACGCGGAGGCCGCGCCCGGCACCTGCCGGGCGCTGGTCCGCGAGCTGCTGCCGCACGTACCCGACGGCACCCACCCCCGTGACCTGTCCGAGGGGCAGCGGCTGGCGCTGGCCCTGGCCATCGTGCTGACCTCCCGGCCGCCGCTGCTGCTGCTCGACGAGCCGACCCGTGGTCTTGACTACGCGGCGAAGGCGCGGCTGACCGCCATCCTGCGCGCCCTGGCGGCCGAGGGCCACGCGATCGTGCTGGCCACCCACGATGTCGAACTGGCAGCCGAGCTGGCACACCGGGTGGTGATCCTGGCCGACGGCGAGATCGTCGCGGACGGGCCGACCGCCGAGGTCGTCGTCTCTTCCCCGTCCTTCGCCCCACAGGTCGCGAAGATCCTCGCGCCGCAGGAATGGCTGACCGTTCCGCAGGTCAGGGCCGCACTGTGACTGAGCCGGACACCGCTTCGGGCGGTCAGCGCGCCGCTTCGAGGGGCCAGGACCGCCAGGTGCGCGCCGTGCGGCTCGGCCCCCGGTCGGTAACCGCGCTCGCGCTGGTCAGCGCGATCGGCGTGGTGGCTTTCGGATGGCCGCTGCTCACCCACACCGCCTCCGGCCTCGCGCACTCCAAGGACGCGCCCTGGCTCTTCGCCGCGCTGCTGCCGCTCCTTGTCGCCGTGGTCGTGGCGACCATCGCCGACTCGGGGCTGGATGCCAAAGCCGTGGCGATGCTCGGCGTGCTGGCGGCGGTGGGCGCCGCCCTGCGGCCGCTGGGCGCCGGGACCGCGGGCCTGGAGCCCATGTTCTTCCTGATGGTGCTGAGCGGACGGGTGCTCGGACCCGGCTTCGGCTTCGTCCTCGGCTCGGTCACGATGTTCGCGTCCGCGCTGCTCACCGGTGGGGTCGGGCCGTGGATGCCGTTCCAGATGCTGTCGATGGGGTGGGTCGCGCTGGGCGCCGGCCTGCTGCCGGGCCCGGACCGGCTGCGCGGCCGCGCCGAGCTGTGGATGCTCGCCGCGTACGGGGCGCTGGCCTCGGTGTTCTACGGCACGGTGATGAACCTCCAGGGCTGGACGTACATCCCTGGTCTGGGTTCCGGCATCTCCTTCGTGCCCGGGGACCCCGTGCACGAGAACCTGGTGCGCTTCCTGGCCTACTGCCTGGCCACCTCGCTGGGCTGGGACCTGCCGCGGGCCGCGCTCACCGTCGTACTGACTCTGACCCTCGGCGGGACCCTCCTCAAGGCGCTGCGCCGGGCCACCCGCCGGGCGGCTTTCGACGCCCCGGTTTCCTTCACAGCGGTGTAGTGCGGGGCTGCCGACCGTGACGAGCGGGTGCCCTGCGGGTGAGGCCGCCCACAGGACCTACGTCACATACGAATCGCCGTAGTAGACCTGATGTCCAGTTTATTCACCCTTCACAGCCATTGCGGCCTGCGGAAACACCTCGGGACGTGCCGGGCCGCCCCCAACCCCGGCTGCGACCGGCACTAGTAAGTGGGCTGATTGCCACCCCGGCGAAGGCCCGGCTAGAACTGGATGTGTCGCCACGGCGGCCAGGGCGCACAGCCCGCCGCACCGAGTGCAGCGCACATCCCCTCTTACACGAGTGGCTACTGCCTGCCCGCGACCGATTCTGTCCCCTTCGGAAGGTTCTCCGTGTCCAACGCCGTCATCCGCCGCATCGCCACCAGCAAGAAGACCCTCGCCGGCGCCGTCGTCACCCTGGGCACCGTCGGAACCCTGCTCGCCTCGGTCCCCGCCCAGGCGGCGGCCCCCACGGACGCCAGGGCCATTGCGGAGAAGATGATCCCGGACGACGCGCAGTTCCAGGCGTTCAGCAACATCGTGGAGCACGAGAGCGGCTGGAACGCGGCCGCCACCAACCCGTCCTCCGGCGCGTACGGCCTGGTCCAGGCGCTGCCCGCCTCGAAGATGGCTTCGGCCGGCTCCGACTGGAAGACCAATCCGGCCACCCAGATCGAGTGGGGCCTGGACTACATGAACGAGCGCTACGGCAGCCCGGTGGGCGCGTGGAACTTCTGGCAGGCCAACGGCTGGTACTGATCAGCCGCAGCACCGATCGGCACGGCTGATCGGCCTGGACACCGAGCCCCGGTGGCCGACCTCATGGTCGGCCACCGGCGCCTTCCGGCCGTCCGGCACCGGTCAGAGCCGCTGGATGATGGTCCCGGTGGCGAGCGCGCCGCCCGCACACATGGTGATCAGCGCGAACTCCTTGTCCCGCCGCTCCAGTTCGTGCAGGGCGGTGGTGATCAGCCGGGCGCCGGTCGCCCCCACCGGGTGGCCGAGGGCGATCGCCCCGCCGTTCACGTTGACCTTCTCCAGGTCCTGTTCGAAGACCTGGGCCCAGCTCAGCACCACCGACGCGAACGCCTCGTTGATCTCGACGAGGTCGATGTCCTTGAGCGACATCCCGGCCTTGCCCAGCACCGCGCGCGTCGCGTCGATCGGCCCGTCGAGGTGGAAGTGGGGGTCGGCGCCCACGAGTGCCTGCGCGACGATACGAGCACGCGGCTTCAGCTTGAGCGCCCGCGCCATCCGCTTCGACGCCCACATGACCGCGCACGCCCCGTCGGATATCTGCGAGGAGTTGCCGGCGGTGTGCACGGCGGTCGGCATCACCGGCTTGAGACCGGCGAGGGCCTCCATCGACGTGTCGCGCAGACCCTCGTCACGGTCGACGAGCCGCCACATCCCCTGACCGGCCCGTTGCTCCTCCTCCGTGGTCGGCACCTGCACCGCGAAGGTTTCGCGCTTGAAGCGCTCCTCCGACCAGGCGACGGCCGCCCGCTCCTGGGAGAGCAGCCCGAGCGAGTCGACCCGTTCCCGGCCGAGCCCGCGGTGGCGCGCGATGCGTTCGGCGGCCTCGAACTGGTTGGGCAGGTCGACGTTCCATTCGTCGGGGAAAGGCTTGCCCGGTCCGTGCTTGGAGCCGCTGCCGAGCGGCACCCGCGACATCGCCTCCACACCGCACGCGATACCGACATCCATGACGCCGCCGGCGATCATGTTGGCGACCATGTGGTTGGCCTGTTGCGAGGAGCCGCACTGGCAGTCCACGGTGGTGGCGGCGGTCTCGTAGGGAAGGCCCATGGCGAGCCAGGCGTTGCGGGCCGGATTCATGGACTGTTCGCCGGCATGGGTGACCGTGCCGCCGACGATCTGCTCGACGCAGTCGGCGTGGATGGCGGTACGGGCGAGGAGTTCGCGGTAGGTCTCGCCCAGCAGATAGGCGGGGTGGAGATTGGCCAGCGCACCTCCGCGCTTGCCAATGGGGGTGCGTACTGCTTCGACGATGACGGGTTCCGCGGCCATGAGCTCGTCCTCCTCCACATTCCGTCAGGCGTCCCGGCGCCCCACGGACGGCTGTGTGCGGTCCGGGGCGCCCCGAACCGCGAAGTAGTACGCGTTCTAGTTATTCCCGCAGTCTTATGAGTGCTACCCCCGGTACGCAAGGGTCTTGCACGCCTCTTGCACCGGTTCCTCACGCAACAGTTGGCGCCGCGACTCTTGCCACTTCTAGAACTCGTTACTACCTTCGGGCCAAATTCTGATGGGACGTCAGACTTTGGAGTTGCCCATGCCCTGCCCAGCGCTGCCCGAAGGGTTCGACTTCACCGATCCCGACCTGCTGCAAGCCCGCGTTCCCCTTCCGGAGTTCGCACAGCTGCGGCAGACCGCTCCGGTCTGGTGGTGCGCCCAGCCCCGGGGTATCACCGGCTTCGACGACGAGGGGTACTGGGCCGTCACCCGTCACGCGGACGTCAAGTACGTCTCCACTCACCCGGAGCTCTTCTCCTCCCACACCAACACCGCGGTCATCCGCTTCAACGGGACGATCAGCCGCGACCAGATCGAGGTACAGAAGCTGATCATGCTCAATATGGACCCGCCGGAGCACACCCGGGTCCGCCAGATCGTCCAGCGGGGCTTCACTCCCCGGGCCATACGGTCACTCGAAGACGCCCTGCGCAACCGTGCCCGCAAGATCGTCGAGACGGCGGTCGCGGGCGCCAAGCCCGACGGCAGCTTCGATTTCGTCAACAACATCGCCGTCGAACTCCCGCTCCAGGCCATCGCCGAGCTCATCGGCGTCCCCCAGGAGGACCGGGCCAAGATCTTCGACTGGTCCAACAAGATGGCGGCGTACGACGATCCGGAGTACGCCATCACGGAGGAGATCGGCGCCGAGGCGGCCATGGAGATCGTCTCGTACTCGATGAACCTCGCCGCCGCCCGCAAGGAGTGTCCGGCCCACGACATCGTCAGCCAACTGGTCGCGGCCGAGGGCGAGGGCAACCTCAACTCCGACGAGTTCGGCTTCTTCGTCATCCTGCTCGCCGTCGCCGGCAACGAGACCACGCGCAACGCCATCACCCACGGCATGCACGCCTTCCTCACCCACCCCGAGCAGTGGGAGCTCTACAAGCGTGAGCGCCCCGAGACGGCCGCGGAGGAGATCGTCCGGTGGGCCACGCCCGTCGTCTCGTTCCAGCGCACCGCCACCCAGGACACCGAGCTGGGCGGCCAGAAGATCAGGGCGGGCGACCGGGTCGGCATCTTCTACTCGTCCGCCAACCACGACCCCGAGGTCTTCGACGACCCGGACCGGTTCGACGTCACGCGAGACCCGAATCCGCATCTGGGCTTCGGCGGCGGAGGCCCGCACTTCTGCCTGGGCAAGTCCCTCGCCGTGCTGGAGATCGACCTGATCTTCAACGCCATCGCTGACGCGCTGCCCGGCCTGCGCCTGACCGGCGACCCGCGCCGGCTGCGCTCGGCTTGGCTCAACGGTGTCAAGGAACTCCGGGTCAGCTGCGGCTGACCGGTCTCCGTTCCGGGCGGCAGGGGCAGTCCCACCCACGCCCCCGCCCCTGCCGCCCGTACCCCCACGGCCCGTACCCCTGCGGCCGTTCAGGTCTTGGAGGCTTCCGCACCCACCTGGGCCGGTTCCCGCTCCAATTGCTCCGGGATGCGTGGCAGCGCGAGGAGCACCGTGCGCGGCCCCGACAGGACGTATACCAGGCCGAAGCCGGCCGCCACGACGGCCGCTCCGCCGAACGCGTCGAGCACCCAGTGGTTGGCGGTGGCCACGATCGCGCAGACCGTCATCAGCGGATGGACGAGACCGAGCAGCTTCATCCACAGCTCCGGGGCGAGCAGCACGATGACGATCCCGCACCACAGCGACCAGCCGAAGTGCAGCGACGGCATCGCCGCGTACTGGTTGGTCACCGCGGTCATCGCCCCGTAGTCCGGGTTGGCCAGATCCTGCGGGCCGTGCACCGTGTCGACGAAGCCGAGACCCGGCATCAGGCGCGGCGGAGCGAGCGGATAGAACCAGAAGCCGACCAGCCCGAGCACGGTGGCGAAGCCGAGCGAGGCCCGGGCCCACCGGTAGTGCGCCGGGCGGCGCCAGTACAGCACTCCGAGGATCGTCAGCGGCACGACGAAGTGGAAAGACGTGTAGTAGAAGTTGAAGACCGTCTCCAGCCACGGAGTCCTCACCACCGCTTGGTTCACCCAGTGCTCGAAGTCGAGGGCGAGCAGGTCCTCGACGGAGAGGATCTGGCGGGCGTGCTCCTCGGCGGCCGTGCGGCCCCCGGTGGCGGCGGCCCGGATGTGTGAGTACAGCGAGTAGCCGACCCTGATCACCAGGAGTTCGAGCAGCAGGTTCGGACGGCTGAGCACCCGCCGCCAGAACGGCAGCAGAGGCACCCGGCTCCAGCGGGCGGGCGCGGCCCTCGCGTAGTCGGTGGGAACCGGGCTCTGCCAGTACGGCGAGGTCCTGGGCAGGAACGGCACCGCGCACGCGGCGGCCAGCGCGGCCAGCAGCAGGACGTTGTCCCGCAGGACCGCGAGCGCGGCGAGGTTCGGCAGCAGTACCGAGCTGGGCAGCGTCATCACCAGCACGACGGCCGCGGGCCACACCATGCGGTCCGCCGCGCGCCTGCCGACCCGGCCGACCACCGCCAGCAGCACCCACAGCAGCTGGTGCTGCCACCCGGTGGGCGAGACGGCAACCGCCGCACAGCCGGTGAGGGCGACGGCCAGCAGCAGCTGCCCGTCCTGTGCGTACCGGACGGCGCGTCGCAGCCCGACGTAACAGACACCGGCGGCCAGCATGACGAACAGCGCGATCTCGAGCGGGCCTTGTACTCCCAGACGCAGCAGAGCACCGTGCAGCGACTGGTTCGCGAGGCTGTCCGCGCGCCCGCCCAGGCCGGTGCCGGCCAGGTGGTGCACCCAGTACGTCCACGAGTCGTACGGCAGCGCCACCCAGGCGAGCACCGAGCAGCCGGCGAACGTGGCCGTGGTGGAGGCCGCGGCACGGCGGCGCCCGGTGAGCCAGAGCAGCGGGGCGAAGAGCAGCAGGGCGGGCTGGAGTGCGGCACCGAGGCCGATGAGTACGCCGGAACGGCGTTGGCCGGAGCCCAGAAAGCACCCGAGCAGTACGAGGAGTATCGGGATGATGCTGGTCTGGCCGAGCGAGAGCGCGTTGCGCACCGGCAGAGACAGCATCAGCAGCGTGATCGCCACCGGGGCCGCGAGCAGGGACGTGCGCCGGGAGACGGGACCCGGCAGGGCGCGTGCGGCAACGACCCCCAGGACGACGACCAGCAGCAGGGTCCCGAAGGTCCAGGCCACGCCTAGGGCCTGCTCGGCGGAGCGGGCGAGTGGTTTCAGGACGAGCCCGGCGAAGGGCGTGCCGGTGAACTGGTCCTGCTCGTACAGCGAGCCCGACACATGCAGAACGCCGTTCTCCCCGATCCAGGTCTCCAGATCGGTCAGCCGATCTCCCGGGGGCAACCGCAGGACGGCCGCCGCATGACGCACCGCCAGGACGGCTGCGAGCAGCCACAACACCACCCGTGCCGCCCCGAGCCGGTTGACCGCCGTGCCCCCCGGTCTGCCCGGTCCGCTGTGCTCTGCATTCACCACGCCCCGCCGGCCCTCCCACCCATTGCCCTCACCCGTCCCTGGGCGTAGAGCCTCGCATTGCCCTCCGCGTAGGACGCAGGCCACCCCCGGCCACCTGAGCGTCGCCTGGCTGCCGCCCCGGATTCGTCCGGATGTCGATGATGCGGGGTGCGGGCTGATCCGTCCAACCCCGGGACGGCACGGCGTGCGTCGGGTAAGCGGCGCCCGGACGGTGAGCTGCACCGCGATCGGGCCGGACCGACGACCCGGCCCTCCGCCCGGCCGGACCTACCGCGGCGCCTGCGCCTGCCAGCCGGCGAACAGCGGCACGTCGCCCGTACCGTCGAGGACGGCGAAGCCGAAGGGGCGGTCGAAGGCGACCCGCTCGATACGCCGCGGCCGCGGGGGCGCGCCGCCCGGCTGCATGAGGACAACGGTCGCCGCCGCGGCCTCGACCCCCAGCTCGGCGACTTCGACGACGGCTTCCTGGGCGACAACCGAGATCGCCAGCCGCTCCGGCGACAGCCCGGAGAAATCGGCCTGAGCCGTCGTGGCCCGGTGCACTCCCAGGGCAGGCAGCTGCGGAGTGACGTCGATGGCCGTACGGACGGAGAAGCGCGGCAGCGCGACCACCACATCTTCGGCGTCGAGGGGCGTGCGCAGACCGCCGTCCGCCCAGGCGGCGGGGAGCACGTCGACAGGCGCGGCACCCGCCTCCCCCAGGACGAAGCGCACCCGCGCCCCCTGGTTCCGGCACCGCAGCTCGACGACGGTCGCTCCGCCGACTCGCCAGACCTCGCCGGGCAAGGTGTTGCGGTGCATGGTCGGCACCCGGTGACGCACCCCGGAGGCATCGGTGAAGTCCGAGTCCCGGGTGCGGTGCGGCTCGAAGGGCTGCGCCCAACGCGCCTTCAACGCCAGGACGTTGACAAGAGCCAGCAGAGTGCCCGGCTGCAGCGGCACCGGCAGGCGCTCGACCAGCCCCTCAGTCCGCTCTCGCACCCACGCGTCGATCGCGTGCGCGTCGATCGCGCCGAACCCGATACCGGGCAGCGCCTCGCGGTAGGCCCGGTAGACCGGCACCTGGCTCCACACTCCGGTCGCGACCGCCAGGGCGTCCGTCTCCGCCAGCGCCCGCGCGGCCGATGTCACCGCCTCGGCCGCCTCCGGCTCCGCCACGCCGAGCAGCGCCCGCAGCTCACCGGCGGTCTCCTGCCGCGCGCCCGCGGCGACAGCGCCGAGAGCCAGCCAGAGCCCGGCGGGCGAGCACACGAAGTCCTCGCTCCCGTCGCTCAGCTCCCGAAGCCACCGCTCGGCCACCGACCGCACTGCGATGCCGTACGCACCCGTCCGCGCCCCGTACTCCATGCCAACCCCCTTCGCACCACGGCAGGATCGGTAGTCTCACACGCCTGCTCCGGCGCCGCGGCCGGGTGAGGCAGGATGGGCGGCATGAGCATCGTGAAGATCAATGTGCTGACCGTCCCCGAGGAACAGCGCGAGGTGCTGGAGAAGCGCTTCGCCGCCCGTGCCGGCGCCGTGGAGAACTCCGACGGCTTCGAATGGTTCGAGCTGCTGCGGCCGGTCGAAGGTACCGATCAGTACCTCGTCTACACCCGCTGGGCCGACGAGGCTTCCTTCCAGGCCTGGATGGAGGGGCCGATGAAGGCTGCCCACCAGGGCGGCCAGGGTTCGGCGGAGGGCGGCGAGCGTCCCAGGCCGGCAGCGTCCGGTTCCACCCTGTGGTCTTTCGAGGTCGTTCAACAGGCCGCCCCGAAGCAGGGCTGAAGAAGCCTGAGGAGTGCGCCGCCCCCGCGACGACCGCACCGCGCGGGGGCGCCGCAGCCTCGGCAGGCGACCCGGCGCGCGATTCCGACGCATACCCGGGCGGCGTTCCGGACAGCGACTCGGGCGGCTCTTCCGCGGAGGACTGGGGGGGTGGGGTCGAGAAGCGGGACGGGAGTCAGCTCCAGAAGGCGTCCGTTTCGTCGATGTCCTGGGTGCACTCGTCGATGTCGGAGATCTTTCCGCCGACGATGGTGAAGAAGAGGCCGGCACGCTCCTCCAGGCCACGGTTGCCCCGGTCGGCACGGAACAGGTGCACGGACATGGCGTGCCCGCGCCCGTCGGCGAGCACGGTTTCGAGCTGGACCTGCATGGTCCCGTTGGTCTCCTCGTCGAGTCGGCGGTAGAGCCCCAGAACGGCGTCACGGCCCTTGTGGTGCCCGGAAATAGGGTTGTTACCGGGTATGTGGTGCACGACGTCCGCCGTCATCAGGGAGCCAAGGGTCTCCATGTCACCCTTGCTGAACGCTTCATAGCTCCGGCGTACCAGGGCACTGTCCGGGTGTTCAGCCATAGCGGTTCACACCCTCTCTTTCGTGTGATTTCCGGCCAGTTCCATCATCCGCCGGGCAATAGAGGCTGTCCACGCCGACCACCCGCGGGCCAGAATGATCGCCATGCCCCGGTCAATCACACCCTGGTCCGTCGCCCCGGAGCCCTGTAGCACCCCCGAGGCGAGCGCGCTTCGCCGCGCGTACTACGACGAGGTGGCCAGCCGCTACTGGGGCCGCCCCGCGACCGAGGAGGAGGTCGACCAGGGGCTCGCGGCCGACCCCGCCGACGAACTGGTACCGCCCACCGGCGAGTTTGTCGTGGGACGTTACGACGGCCGGGCGGCGGCGTGCGGCGGCCTGCGGCTCCTCGATCCTGAGACCGCGGAGTTGACCCGCGTTTACGTACGCCCGGATCTGCGCGGCACGGGTGGTGGCGGCGCGCTGCTGGCCGCCCTGGAGACCGCCGCCCGTGCGCTCGGCGCACGCAGGATCAGGCTCGACACCCGCCACGACCTGGTGGAAGCGCGGCAGCTGTACGCCAAGCACGGCTATGTGGAGATCCCGGCGTACAAGAGTGACCCGTACGCCGAGCACTGGTTCGAGAAGAAGATCGGCTGACCGAGCGGCGCGCGCTCATCTCGCGTGGTCGCGCCTCGGTCCGGTGTCGTACGGCTCCTCTTCATCCGATCCGCACAGCTCCGCGTTCAGCTCCTCGACCAGCTTGACCAGGTCCCTCGGCCGGTCGGGCCCCCACCAGTCGCCCAGCAGCTGCGCCAGCGACTCCTCGCGCGCCTTGGCCAGCCGGCCCGCCACCTCGCGTCCACGGTCGGTCAGTATGAGCGGCAGGCCCTCCCGGCGGGCGAGACCGCGCTCCTCCACCTGCCGCGACGCCTCGTTGATCACCCGCAGCGGTACGGCGGTGCGCTCGGCCAGCAGCGCGGGCTCGACGGAGCCGTACCGGTGGATGCGCAGCAGCAGCCAGCTGGAGGCGGGCAGCAGGTCGTAGCCCGCTTTCGCGGCGATCTTCTCGTAGATGTGCTTACGCCCCTCCCGCGTGCCCAGGACGGACAAGGCGCGGGCCACCTCGTCGTGCGAGGACCGCTCGACGGGGTTGGAGGCGAGGGTCTGGCTGGTGTCCGGGGCGGTGACGGACGCGCGCAGCTTGTCCTCCTTGAGGAAGCAGGCGACGACGAACGCGACGGCGACGACGGGCGCGCCGTAGAGGAAGACATCGGTGATGGACGCGGAGTAGGCGCCCAGCACCGACGGGCGCAGCTCGGGCGGAAGCTGGGCGATGGAGCGTGGGTCGGCCTCCAGCTGGGCAGGGCCGATTCCGGGGGGCAGATCCTGCCCGGCGAGAGCCGCCACCAGTTTGTCGTCGAGCCGGTTGGTGAACACGGTGCCGAAGACGGCCACGCCGAACGAGGCGCCGATGGAGCGGAAGAAGGTCGCGCCGGACGTGGCGACACCCAGATCCTCGTAGCGGACGGCGTTCTGGACGACCAGCACCAGAACCTGCATGACCAGGCCGAGACCGGCGCCGAACACGAAGAAGTAGACGCTCATCTCCCACGTGGAAGTGCCCGGCCTCAACTGGTGGAGCAGGAGCAGACCGACGGTGGTGACCGCCGTCCCGACGATCGGGAAGACCTTCCACCGGCCGGTTCGGCTGACGATCTGGCCGGAGGCGGTCGAGGAGATCAGCAGGCCGAGGACCATCGGCAGCATGTGCACTCCGGACAGGGTCGGGGAGACGCCCTGCACCACCTGGAGGAAGGTCGGCAGATAGACCAGCGCGCCGAACAGCGCGAATCCGACGATGAAGCTGATCACCGCGCAGAGGGTGAAGGTCCGGATCCGGAAGAGGCCCAGCGGGAGCACGGGTTCCGCCGCCCTCCGCTCGACGTACACGAAGGCGGCCAGCAGGAGGGCGCCGAGGACCGCGAGCCCGATGATCCGGGCCGAGCCCCAGCCCCAGATGCCGCCGAGCGAGGCGACCAGCACCAGGCAGGTGGCGACCGCGGCAATGAGGAAGGTGCCGAGGTAGTCGATGGTGTGCCGGGCCGAGCGGACCGGGATGTGCAGGACTCCGGCGATCACCAGCAGGGCGACGACACCGATCGGCAGATTGATGTAGAAGACCCAGCGCCAGGAGAGGTGGTCGACGAAGAGCCCGCCCAGCAGCGGTCCGAGGACACTCGCAGCCCCGAAGACAGCGCCGAACAGGCCCTGGTACTTGCCGCGTTCGCGCGGCGAGACGAGGTCGCCGACGATCGCCATGGACAGCACCATGAGACCGCCGCCGCCCAGGCCCTGGAGCGCGCGGAAGCCGATGAGCTGGGGCATGTCCTGGGCGACGCCGCAGAGCGCGGAGCCTATGAGGAAGATGACGATGGCGGCCTGGAAAAGTTTCTTGCGGCCGTACTGGTCGCCGAGCTTGCCCCACAGCGGGGTGGCGGCGGTCGAGGCCAGCATGTACGCGGTGACCACCCAGGAGAGGTGGTCCAAGCCACCCAGTTCGCTGACGATCGTCGGGAGTGCGGTGGAGACGATGGTCTGGTCGAGCGCTGCGAGCAGCATGCCCAGCAGGAGTGCGCCGATCACGACCGGAACCGAGCGCTGCGCCTTTCCGTTGCCGGGGGCCACGGCCGGGGTGGCCACTTCCTGAGCCATGGACTCCTCCTCGGGTCCGCCGGTCTTCTCCATCCTGATCGTTATGGCCGGTTATGGCCTGTTGGACAGTTGGGAGATCCGCTAGGGGTCTGCATAATCGCTTGGCAGCAGCCAGGGAGGGGACCCGGAGTGAGCGCACAGCGCTGTCCAGAATGCGGCACGGCAAGAGGTGCGGACGGGAGTCACGGATGCGCCTGCGCGGAGCGCGCGGCGGAGGCGTTCCGCTCGGAGCGCACCGCTGAGATCGCGGCGGCGGAGGACTTCAATCCACTGCGGATACGTCCGTACGTGACGCTTGGCCGAACGGATCCCGGCCCGGCGCATCCGGGTCCCGGCCCGGAGCGTGAGGCTCCCGGCCAGGAGCGTGAGGCTCCGCGGCCGCTCGGCGACGTGCAGGCCGCACAACCGCCTCAGCCCTACGAGCCCGCGCCGGGGGTCGCGTCAGAACCCGGGTCCGGGGCCGTTGCCGGATCCGGGACCGGGACCGGGTCCGTGGTGGACGGTGCGGGCGGCGACCCGACAGAAACGATGCAGCTGGCGCCCGTGACGATGCCTGCCGCCGCCGCAGCCAGCGGCCGAAATGCGCCGCCGAGGCGGCGACGACGAATTGTTCCGACGGCCGCCGTCGTGGCGGCCGCGGTCATCGGGGTCAGCACGTTCGCCGCGGGAGTGTTCTCCGGCGAACCCGAAGTCGAGCTTTCGATGCCGACCCTACGTACGTCCGCGCCTGCCGCCAGTGTGCAGCCGGACAGTTCGGCCTCCGAAGCCGACTCTCCGTCACCGTCCGCCTCGGACTCCGCATCGGGATCGCCATCCGCCACCGCTTCCACGTCGGCCACGGCATCGGCCAGTGCGTCGGCGAGCGCGTCGAAGCCGGCAGCCGCGTCCTCGTCCCGCCCACTGGTCAGCCCGAGCACACCGGCCGATCCGACTCAGTCCCAGGATCCGCCCGTGCTGCGTTACGGCGACGAGGGCGCGGAAGTGCTCGAGCTGCAGCGGCGGCTGGAGCAGCTGCAGCTGTACGACGGGCCGGAGAACGGCAGGTTCGGCCGACGGCTGAGGGACGCGGTGACCGAATTCCAGATGTACGCCGGCGTCAGGGACGACGCGGAGGGTGTCTACGGCGCCGAGACCCGCAGCCGGCTCGAATCACTGACGCACGAGCCGTAACCGGGGGCGGGGTGGCCGAACTCCGATCCGTTTTGTATCGTGTGGGAACAAAGTGGTTCCGTCCGTACTCCCTGACCGGCGGACGGGACCGCTTGTTTCTTTCTTCCGCGCTCTGGAGCTCGCCGATGTCGGCCACCCCTGTTGTCCTGACCGCCCGCGCCCTCCTGTTGGACATGGACGGCACGATCGTCAATTCCGATGCGGTGGTCGAACGCTGCTGGCGGGAGTGGGCGCTGGAGCACGGGCTGGACCCGGAGGAAGCGCTCAAGGTCGTCCATGGCCGCCAGGGCTACGCGACGATGGCCGTCCTGCTGCCGGAGCGGCCCATGGAGCAGAACCACGCGGACAACCGCGTGATGCTCGCCCGCGAGACGGCCGACACGGAGGGCGTGGTGCCGGTGGCGGGCGCGCCCGCCTTCATGGCGGCGCTCACGGAGCTGCCGCACGCCCTGGTCACGTCGGCGGACGAGGCACTGGCCCAGGCGCGGATGACGGCGGCGGCCCTGCCGATGCCGCGGATACGCGTCACCGCGGAGCGGGTCGGGGCGAGCAAGCCGGACCCGGAGGGCTTCCTGAAGGGCGCGGCGGAGCTGGGATTCGACCCGGCGGACTGCGTCGTGTTCGAGGACTCGGAGGCAGGCATCGCGGCGGGCCTCGCGGCGGGCATGCGGGTGGTGGGCGTGGGCCCGCGGGCTGCAGAGCACGGGCCCACGGTGCACGTGGCGGACCTGACACGGGTGAGCGTCGAAAGCGTGGGGGCCGTGGAGGACGGCGTTATGCGGGTGAGTATCACGGGGGGCTGAGCGGGGGGGCGCCTGCGCCGGGGCCGGTTGTCCTGCTCCAACCAGCGCCCCAGCGGGGCGCTTCACTGAACGGACAGGCTTCCGGAGCCATTTGACCCGGTGCTCGCACCCGGACACTTCCGCAGGCTGCGGGAGCTCCATGGCATCATGACTGCCATGATGACGATCTGCCGAAAGGCCGATGGCGCGTAAAAGGCCCGGCGCGGTCCGCGCCGTACGGCAACGAGAAGAACGCCGCCGGCCGCCCGGGCGCGCACCGAGCTGTGTCATCTACTCGCGGGCCTCGACGCCGAGTTCCGCCGCCGTACGCTGCCGGACCCCGACCAGGACCACTGGACGGACTGGAGCGGGAGCCCGTACTCCTGGTGGCACCGGTGGCTGTACGAGGGCGGCTGAGCAGCCGCGCCCCTACCCCGCCACCGCCTCGTACAGGCTGAACCCCGCCAGCGCCAGCATCACCAGCGCCGCCACCTTCGTGATCAGCGGCAGCGGGACGCGCTTCATCAGCGTGCGGCCGCCGAGGATGCCTATTCCCGCCACCGTCCACAGCGCGAGTACCGCGCCCACGCCCACCGAGATGGGGCTGTCGTACCGCGCCGCGAGGTTCGCCGTCATGATCTGCGTCAGGTCACCGAACTCGGCGACGAGGATCAGCATGAATCCCGCGCCGGACACCTTCCAGAACGACTGGTCCGCAGGCGCCTTGACCGCCTCCTCGCCCTCGTCCTTCTTCAGCAGCAGCACCGCCGCGCCGATCAGGAACAGCACGCCGACGAACGCCTGCACCAGCCTGTGCGGCAGCAGCGTCAGCACACTGCCCACGGCGATCGCCAGCGCGACATGGACGGCGAAGGCGGCGGCCACACCGGCGAACACGTACGAAGCCCGGTATCGCGTACCGAGCATCAGGCCGGCCAGGGCCGTCTTGTCGGGGAGCTCGGCGAGAAAGACAACGCCGAAGGCGATCGCCATGATGCTGAAGCTGATCACGTGAGGTTCCTCAATCGGTCGGGCGTGCCGCACCGAGAGACCTGATCACTGCCTGACTGTTTCAGGGGTCGCTTCGGCACGGCAGCGTCATCAAAAACACAAGGACACTGCGGCCGAAGGTCTCGCTGGCGGACCTGATCCACGGTCCGCCTCCGGGCGCCGGCTGAGCGAACTCAGCAGTATGTCGACGTTCCGGCGAAGAGCTACTCCCCTTCTGCTCCGTCCAGGGTACGCGACACGGCACAACCTCAGGGCCGCACGTCCCGGTGCAGCCTCCCCCGAGCCACGAGCTCCAGTACCACCGCGACGGCCACCGCCTGCACCGCCATCAGCGCGACCAGCACAAACAGCTGCACAGCCCCCGCGAGCACCGGTGAGGAACCGGCCAGCAGCATGCCGACGAAAGCCCCCGGGAGCGTGACCAGTCCCACCGTCCGTGTCTGGTCGAGGCCCGGCAGCAGTGCATCGGACGCCGCCGGCCGGGCGACCTCCAGGCGCGCCTCCCGGTCCAGCAAGCCGAGCGCCATCCCCGCCTCGACCTCACCCCGCCGCACATCGAGCTCGTCCAGCGCCCGCCGCCCACCCAGCACGGTCGCGGTCAGCGCGCCGCCGATCAGAATCCCGGTGACCGGGATCAGCGCGATCCCACGCACCGGGACGAGACCCGTCAGGACCAGCGCGGCGACCACGGGCACGACCGCCACCCCGATCGGCACCGCCGCCCACCACCACGAGCCGTTGCGTGTGATGCGCCGGCCCGCGGTCCACACCGCCACCCCGTACATCAGCAGCAGGAAGGCGAGCAGCAGCGGAACCGCCCGCACCACCCATCCGATGAGCAGGGACACGGCGGCGAGTTGGGCCGCGGCCCGCAGGCCCGCGGTCACGACCTCGCGGGCACGGCCGCGGCCGCCGTCCTCGGACAGCCGGGCGACCGCGACGACGACCGCCGCGACGGCGAGCAGTACGGCGAGTACGGCCGCGAGCGTGACGTTCACCGGCAGCAGCACCTGGCCGGCGGCCTGAGCCGCGGCGGTCCGCACCGAAGGGACCGAACCGGCGGGAACGGCGAGTTCGGGCACCCCGGGAAGGCCGCGGACGCCCGGATCGGCCTGAACGGCATGACCGGCATGAACGGCGAGGTCAGCAGGTACGGCGTGGACGGCGAGGACGTGCACGTCGCAACCCTATGGCCACAGCGGAAACATGGCGGTACGTCAGAACCCTTGATGTGACGTGCTCATGTCGCCACTCTGTTACCTGGCGCCCATCCCCCGGCAATCTCGCGCCGCCACGATGGCCGGGCCCCGACGGGGTCGCACGGCCAAGGTCCCCCCACAACAAGGGAGTTCGTATGTCCGGTGTCTACGCGCGTCGAATAGCCGTTGTCGCAGCAACCGCCGCCCTGGTCGGCAGCGGGCTGCTCACCGCCCCCGCCGCCCAGGCTTCCCCGCCCACCCCCATCAGCGCGTCCACGGCCCGTACCTACCTCGGGCAGCTGACGGTGCAGGCGGAAGGTTCCTCCAGCGGCTACAGCCGCGACCTCTTCCCGCACTGGAGCACCCAGTCGGGTGCATGCAACACCCGCGAGGTCGTCCTCAAGCGCGACGGCTCGAACGTCCAGCAGGACTCAAGCTGTGCGGCCGTCAGCGGCAGCTGGTACTCCGAGTACGACGGCGCCACCTGGACCGCCGCCTCCGACCTGGACATCGACCACGTCGTCGCGCTGGCCGAGGCGTGGCGCTCCGGCGCGAACAGCTGGACCACCTCCAAGCGCCAGCAGTTGGCCAACGACCTGACCCGTCCCCAGCTCATCGCCGTCACCGACAACGTCAACCAGGCCAAGAGCGATCTCGACCCGGCCGAGTGGCTGCCGCCCCGCACCGCCTACCGCTGCACCTACGCCCGGATGTGGGTCCAGGTGAAGCACTACTGGGCCCTGAGCATCGACTCGGCCGAGAAGAGCGCCCTCCAGGGAGTACTGAACGGCTGCTGACAAACCTGAACGGCCACCGGCAAGGAGGCGCAGAGAAAACGCGAGGGCGGCACGCGAAGCGGTAAGCCGGGCGAAACGCCGCCGGACCGGCGAGAGATACGAACGACACGACCGGAAACTACCCGCTGACCTCCGTCGTTCCGTACCGTACGGGGCGACGGAGGAGGGGCTGACATGGCCGGACTGCGACTGGGACCACTACTGCGCCACGTCGACTGGGACACCGGGGAGGCGGCGGTCGTCTGGGTCGAGGCCGACCGCCCCTGCACGGCCGAGGTCCGCTGCGAGGACGGCGCGGGCGGCTCGGTGCACACGTTCCAGATCGCCGGGCACCACTACGCGCTGATCCCGGTCACCGGTCTTACGCCGGCGTCCGAGACGGCGTACGAGGTACTGCTCAACGGCCGCCAGGTCTGGCCGCTCGCCGACTCGCGCTTCCCCGCGAGCACCATCCGTACGCCCGCCGTACCGACCGGATCCGCCCGCATCACCTTCGGCTCCTGCCGCTGGGCCGCACCTCCCGGCGGCGGCAAGGACCCTGTCGGGCCGGACGCGCTGGACATGCTGGCCGCACGACTGTCTTCCGGTCCGTCCTCCGAGCGGCCCGACGTACTGGTACTGCTCGGCGACCAGGTGTACGCCGACGAGACTTCCGAGGCCACCCGCCGCTGGCTGGCCGCCCGGCGCGACCCGAGCGAGCCTCCCGGGTACCAGGTCGCGGACTACGAGGAATACACCCGCCTCTATTACGAGTCGTGGCTGGACCCCGGAGTGCGCTGGCTGCTTTCCACCGTCCCCAGCTGCATGATCTTCGACGACCACGACGTCATAGACGACTGGAACACCAGCGCCGCCTGGCTGGCAGACATGCGTGCCACGCCCTGGTGGCAGGAGCGGGTGCTCAGCGGCCTGATGTCGTACTGGGTCTACCAGCACCTCGGCAACCTCTCCCCCGCCGAGCTCGCCGAGGACGAGACGTACGCCGCGGTCCGCGCCGCCTCCGACGGTACCGACGTGCTGCGCCGCTTCACGGCCCGCGCCGATGAGGACCCGCAGTCGGTGCGCTGGAGTTATCGTCGCGACTTCGGCACGACCCGGCTGCTGATGGTGGACACCCGGGCGGCCCGGGTCCTGGACGAGCAGAACCGGTCCATGCTCGACACCCACGAGGAGCAGTGGGTACGCGACAACGCCCTGGACGGTCACGGAACGTACGAGCATCTGCTGATCGGCACTTCGCTGCCCTGGCTGCTGCCGCCCGCGGTCCACGACGCCGAGGCCTGGAATGCGGCTCTGTGCCGAGGCGATCGCGGCGAGCGCTGGGCGAAGATCGGCGAAAAGGTACGCAGGGGCGGCGACCTTGAGCACTGGGCGGCCTTCCCCGACTCCTTCGCCAGGCTGGCCGACCTGATCGCCGAGGCGGCCACCGGGCCTGACGCACCGGCGACGGTGTGCGTCCTGTCCGGCGACGTGCATCACGCGTACGTCGCCGAGCCTTCCTGGCCGGACGGCCGCGCATCGGACGCGCACGTCGTGCAGTTGACCTGCTCGCCCGTGCACAACAGCGTCCCCGCGTCGATAAAGCTGGGGTTCCGCTTCGGCTGGAGCCGGGCCGGCCGACGGCTGGGGCTGGCACTGGCCCGGCACGGCCGGACGGGGCTGCCGCCGGTGCAGTGGAAGAAGTCCGGCGGGCCGTGGTTCGGCAACCAGTTGATGACGCTGGCGCTGCGCGGGCGGTCGGCCGTGCTGCAACTGGATCAGGCGCAGGCCCGCCGGGCCGGGGGTGCGAGGCTGACGACCGTAATGGAGCGGGACCTCGCACGTCCGGCCGAACGCCGCGGCGGCGGCAGCACATCGAGGCGGTGAGGGCTACCCGGGGGCACGGGAACGATGGGGAGGCGGGGCCCCCGGCACGCCGGTACACCGGGCCACCCGGACGCCGGGACACCCGGACGTTGAAGGCGGCTCGGCCGTGCTCCGCCTGGACGACAGCCGGGTGAAGTGATCTGCGGAACATCACGGCCCCCATGCGATCTCCACAGAAACTTCAGGCGTACGCTGCATGGCTGTACAGCCGCCCCTGCCGCTCCCCTGCGACGTCGCGGCGTTGTTTTCGAACCGGGGAGTTACGTTGCTCGACAGTGTGGGGGCGCTGACCGCCAGCCCATGGATCTACGCCGTGGTGGCCGTCTCCGTCGTCCTCGACGTCTTCCTGCCCGTACTCCCCAGCGGGGTTCTGGTGATTGCGGCCGCTACGGCCGCCGCCGCGGGCTCGACAACCGCGGTCGAAGCCGCTGGGCGTGTACCCCAGGACGTCCCGGACATCCTGGTCCTGATGGTGTGCGCCGCCGCGGCGTCCGTGCTCGGCGACCTGTTCGCGTACCGGCTGGCCTGGCGCGGCGGTGACCGCCTGGACCGCGCCATCGCCCGCTCCCGCAGGCTGACCACTGCGCAGGAACGTCTCGGCTCGGCCCTCACCCGGGGCGGCGGCGCGCTCTTCGTCATCGCGCGATTCGCTCCGGCCGGCCGGTCGGTGGTCTCCCTGGGAGCGGGCGCGGCCCACCGCAAGGTGATGGAGTTCCTGCCCTGGTCTGCGCTGGCGGGTGTGGCGTGGGCCGGATACAGCGTGGGACTCGGGTACTTCGGCGGCCAGTGGCTGGGCGCGACGTGGCTCGCCACGGCGGTCTCGCTCCTCGCGCTGTTCGCGGCGGGCGCGGCCGCGGCGTTCCTCGTACGGCGGCCCACACCGGCCTCCGTCGCCCCCTGAACACGGCTGTGTCCAGGGGCGTTCCCGCCCGCCGAAGGGTGAACGCCTCTTCGCCAGGCGACAGACCGTCAGGAGCAGCACGCCCGCCGGTTCGTTGACCCGGCCGGAGTCGCCGGGCACGGCGGCACTGGTCGCGCGCACAGGGCCACGCGCGCACGGGGGCGGGGCACCGGCCCGTCAGCCGACGGGCCGCCGGGTGGGCGTGCCGGCGGAGCGCTCAGCCGACGCGCTCGGCCGCCGCCGTCCTGTTGCCCCGTACCTCAATGCCTTCGAGCAGCACACGCGTCGCCTCCGCGACAGCGTCCACGGCCTGGTCGAAGATCTCGCGGTTGTGGGCGGCGGGCGCCCGGAAGCCCGAGACCTTGCGCACGTACTGCAAGGCGGCGGCCCGCATCTCCTCCTCGGTGGCTTCCTCGGGGATGGCGGGTGGACGGAGAGTCTTGATGCTGCGGCACATACCCCCAGTGTGGTTCATACGCAGCAATGGGCGCCCGAAATACCCGGGTGCCAAAATAGGGTAAAACCACAAAATCTGGGGGACCCTCGTGCGGGAGGCAACGAATGACGGCGTCGGCGTCGCAGAGCACAGAACCCGCCCCTCATCGGGACCTGTGGCCCGGGGTCGCCGGGCTCCTCGCCGGAGGGTTGCTCATCGCGGGGTACGTGCTCGCGTGGCGCATGCCCGACATCGAGGAGCAGGACGCGATCAGCAAGGTCGTGTCGTTCCACCGGAAAGAAAGCAATCAGGCGCTGTCGGAGACATCCGTACTGCTTCTGCTGGCGGCGGCGCTGCTGTTCATGTTCTTTCTCGTCGCCCTGTCCCGCAGAGCGGGGAACCGGTCGCACCTCGTGCTGGTGGGCGGCACGGTCTTCACGGTGTTCCTCATGGTCTCGGCGCTCGCGGGGAACACCTTCGGGATCACCGCGAGCCACTCGGAGGTCTTCCGGATCGGTCCGGAGACCGCGCTCATGGCGATCCTGCTGATGGACATCGCGTACGGCGCCACGATCGCGGCGATGACCGGGGCGGCGGTCATGCTGTTCGCGATCTGGCGGGTGGCACGGGATACCGGCGCGGTACCCCTGCGGCTCGGCTGGTTCGGCCTGGCCGTTGCGGTGCTGTCTCTGGCCGGACCGTTCAGCGTGTGGTTCACACCGCTGCTCCTGGCCCTGTGGATGATCGCCGCGGGCGTCATCCTGATCGCCACGGCCCGCCGGGCACGCACCGTAATGCGACGGAGCGCAACGTGAAGGACAGATCAGGCGCACGCCATAACCAGCCGTAGGCCGCCCTCAGGCGCGCTCGGCCCTCAGGCGCGCTCGGCCATCAGGCGTGCTCGGCCATCAGGCGGGCCGCCTCCTCCGCCGGGGTGTGTGGCGGTACCACCACGAGGTCGCAGCGGCCGACACCGTACGAGAGCAGGCAGACACGGCCCCGGTCGGCCGCAGCGGCGGACCGCTTGATGTGCACCACGCGGCCGGCCACGGCCAGCCTGCCCGGCCCCGCGAGCCACTGGGCAGCATCCACGGTGACTCGGGTGATACGGCCCCACCTCGCGCTCAACGCCGCCAGCAGCGACGGCAGCTCGTCACGCAGGTCATGGGTACGGGGCCACCACGCGCCGTCAATGCGGCGCGGCACGGCCTCCGGTCCCGCAAGGGCCAACCGGACCGGCAGCACGTGATGTGCGGCGACCGTCTGCATATCGACCTCGGAGCTGATAGCCATCTGGACGACTGCGTACCGGCCACAGCTTCAACCGCCGGCCGGAACGATCTCTTACGCCCAGCCTACCGCGCGCCGCTCCCCCACCCCTTGATCGCTCGGCCCACCCGTGATCACCGGCCCACGCATGATTGCCAGCCCATTCCTGAGCACCAGACCCGCCCGGCGTCCGTCGGCGGGCGGGGGCGTTGCGCGCGTTCGTCCGAGACCTTCCCGAGGGCGGTGACCTGCACAATCATCTCGCCGGGCGGCCTCGACCGAGCTGCTGATCAAGCTCGCGGCCGAGGAGAAGCGTCCTGGGTGCGCACTGCCGGTCCGGCAGATCTCCCAGGTGCTGCGCGGCGAGTACCCCCGCGCGCACGTCACTCTCCATGCCGAACGGATCGGCCACGGCGTCGACGTACTGCTCGGGGACACCCCAGGCAGCTGCTCCGCCGCCGCAACACCACTGCGACGCACCCGACCAGCTGGGCCGGCACCTGGGCCGAGTTGCCGGAACCCAGCTACGGAGTGCTCCAACCGTCGTGGCTGCCGGGAACCCAGAGCACCGCGGTTCCCGGCACCCACCCGGCCCAGCTGTGACTCGAGTTCCTAGCTCGGGCCGCATGGGGCAGCGACGCAGACCCATACGGGGTCATCGGGGGCGACTACCACCTCGCCATCGGTGCGCCCGCCCTTCCCTGGGCCACCCTTGCCCGGGCCCTTGCCCGGGCCCTTGCCCTGCCCGCCCTTGCCGTCGGGTTTGACGACGATGGGGTTTTCCGCCTTGCCGATGAGGTTAGCCCTGTCGTCGGGTTTGACGCCGATAGGGTTGTCCGCCTTACCGATGAGATTGGCGCTGTCATCGGGGTTACCGTGATCGTTGTCGGCTGCCACTACGTACGGCGCCGTCGGGGCGGCGGCGAATGCGCCGGTGGGCAACAACACGCCTCCTGCAACCACGGCGCTCGAGGCGGCGAACACGAGAAAACGTCGCGTTCGGAATGGGTGTGTCATGGGAATCTCCTCCAGCAAGAAAGTGAACGGAATATCGAACGACCCTGCCGGCTACCGCTCCCTTCGGCAGGCGGACGAATTCCGGTGAACCGCACGGCCCTGGTTGTTACGACCGATACAGCTGGGCCACCTCCTCCGGTGAACCCATTTCCAGTAGGCCCTGGTAGTCGAATCACGTCACGCCCCTGAATCGCGTGGCTTGACGGACGACAACGGTCCTGTTAATCCGAGACAGGGCCCCGGGGAAGGCAGCCAGGGACGACCGCCGAATGCATGCGGGTGGTCACGAAGATGCGCCCTGCGATCCGCGCTACAGCAGCTACGTCTTCACCACGCGAACCGGCCGGCCGATCGAGCCGCGCAACCCGTACCGGTCGTTCACCCGTGTCGCCGAGACCGCTTGCGCCCTCATGAAACGCACAGCGCGGGACGGTGAGCGGGGCAGGGCCGAACTGCTCGGGCTGCGCCTCTTCGCCGACCCCGAGATCGAAAGGTCGCTGAGCGGCCAGTACGCGCAGGGGCGGCTGGGCGAGCCCGAGGAGGTCGCTCATGCGGTGCCCTTCTTCGCGACGCCGGCCAGCTCGTACGTCACAGGCCAGATACTGAGCGTCGAAAGCGGATGGATCTCCGCGCAGACGTGGTTACACAGCCCTTGTGAGGACCCGTCAGCCATGACCCACGGACCGACGGCGCTTCGCTTCCCTCGCCGCTACCCATCCTCAACTGCATCGGCTCCATCGCGGTCAAGGTGCTCGTCGACGGGGCAGATTTCGTCCCACTCGAGTCGAACCGTTGGCGAGCGGCTCGGGGAGGCTCGCCCGAAAGTGGCTGCCCCAAGCCGTCGAGCCGACCGCCCAGCCACAACAGTTTCCGGCCCCACTTCCCGAGCACCTGGTGCGCCGCTCGGCGCGGCCCGCCGCTGGCGAAGACAGGGCGGCGGGCCGCGCCGTGCGGCCTCTGGATGTAAGGAGACGTCTACCGCACCGATTCTGTGGACAGCTGTCCGTCTCCAGTTGTTGCCCCGAGGGTGTGCCTGCCCCGCGGTCAGAATGCCGACGGCTACAGCCGTGCGGTCCGGTGCGGTGGCGCACGGTCAGATGCCGAACTCCTGCGGGGACAGTCCGAGCACAGAGCACGCCTCTCGCAGGACCTGCTCTTCGGCCGGCGCGACGAATCCGTCCGCACCGGCGATGACGAAGCCGGTCTGCACGACCGCCCTGGCCTCCGTCGGCTTCTTCGCCGCCTTGGCGATCTCCTGCATGACCTCCGCCTTGCCCTGCTGGAAGTTGAACGCCAGCTGGTCGACGTGCTTGTTGAACCGCTGCCGCAGCTGGTCGGAGGGGAAGTTCTGCAGGACGTCGTTGTTCAGGATCAGCGACTCCACGTGCTGCCGCTCGGCCGGGTCGACATGCCCGTCGGCAGCCGCGACCAAGGCGCACATCGCCATGCTGGCGTCCCGGTAAGCGCCGCTCTTCAGCTCGGTCTTGAGGGAGGTGAGCTGGGACTTGAGCGTGTTCACCAGCTGCGCCCGCGATCCGCCGGCGGACCCCGCACTCGACCGCCCGTGTCCGCTAGAGCCCCGAGTCCCCTGCGACTGCTGCTGCAGATTCTTGGCCTGGTCCTTGATCCGATCCCACATCGCCACTCGCGCCACCTCGGCTTCTGCCCATATCGTTCCGGTCGTCCGCGCGCTTTCCGCGCGGCCTCCTGCCAACGCCTCCCGACCCTCCGAAGTTCCGCAGCCGCCCTGCCGGCGCCCGGTGCGCGAAGGGCAGAGGGCAAGCATCACCCGACGCCGAATCGACCAACACAGGCTGGGCGTCCGTAACGTAGGCGTCCTGCTGGGCCTTATGCGGGGCGGCGGGGGCGTGGTCGCTCGTAGGGCAGACGGCGCCCTGGCTGTGAATAATTCCTACCGGCGGAATTGTCCCGTCTTTCATCCGAACGGGCGAAAGCCTTCCCCTTCGTCACTCCTCAGTTGCCGGCACTGTAAATGGGGCGAGGTACGCGGAGTTGCACAACGACAAGGACACCGCGACGCTGCGGAAGTCGACGGGCGCGGCGGTTGATACGTGCTCGTACAACTCGACCCGCGTCGATTCAAGATGTGCTGACTGGCCGCCAGCGAAGTCTCGGCACGAGCGCCCGCCCCCCGCCGGGGGCGGGCGCTCGTGCTACATGGCTTCCCGTTCCCTGCGGAGGTCGTGCACGTTGGCGGTGAGCGTGCCGTCCTGCTGCTCGTAGTGGGACAGCGCCAGCCCGAGGCCGAAGAACGTGGGCGCCCATTCGCCTACGAAGATTCCCCACCGGTCGGCGCGGGCGAGGCCAACTCCGGGTTCGACTTTGAGTGATCCGGCCCAGGCGGCGATGGACAGGCCGATGGACACGAAGGCCGCAGTGTAGGCGTGTTCGCTGCGGAGGCCTTTGTCATGCAGCATTTGGATCATCATGGTTCTCCCTGTGGTGTATGAGGGGGCAGGGCACCTTCACCAGGGTCACTCGTTTGGCGGACGCTCGCATCTGGAGGCCCGTGTGCAGATCCTGCACACGCCCCCATACCTGGCCCCACAGGACCAGACATGGGCGCTTCGTGTGGCCGGCCTTTCAGTCCCGCTTCGGAGCACCGGTATGGGTAGGCGTTTAGAGGATGCGGGCACGTCCCTCCTGCCCGGCCTGACCGGTTGCCTTCACGACCGTGGTCGGCTGCCGACCTCTGCCGTCGTCCGCTCTTGTTGCCGTCACCACTGGCGTCGCTGCGCACGGACCCGGTGCACGCTTTCAAAGTCTGTTGGTGGTGCGGCGAGGTCCGTCTGATGGCGTTCACCTGCGTGCACGGCGGGGTGGCTACCGTGGTGGGAATGGTCTCGCGGCGGGGCTCAACGCTTGTGAACGCAGCTGAATGAGACGGAAACTGAGACGGTCCTCCTGTGGTTCTGGGGCGTACTCGTCCGCTGTGCCTCTAGCGACGGTGGTCAGACAGCAGGTGAGGGTCTCCGGCTTATGGCATTGAGCGAGTCAATCCCCACGACAGTGAGCCCGCGGCTGGGGCGGGCACGTGTCCCGGGAACCTGTGGTGGCTGACACTCGTTGAATGGAGTGAGTCGGTCGCCGTGACCCGTGTGCGCCCTGGAAGGGGCCCGTCATGTACGGGAGCGTGCGGTGGCCGACACGCATGCGGTGTGCGCGCCGAGACCCTCTGAATTGTCGGCCTACCTTGCTGCGTGGATGGTGCCCTCTGACACGGCTTTCTCCCGGCAGCGACGGCTGATTCGTGCGTGGCGATGGACAAGGTCGTTCCTGACCACTGCGGCCGTCAGTGCCGACCGCATCCGACACCCGTTGAGGGAGCTCGTTTTCTATGGATTCGCAGACCGTTCACCCTCCCCCGCCCGACATCCGACAGGGGGCGGGGAGTGACTTCGCCCGGCTGTCGAAGAAGATTGCCGACGCCGGCCTGATGGGCCGCCGCCCGGGCTACTACGCCGCCCGGATCGCTGCGGTCACTGCCCTCTACGTCTGCGGGTGGATCGCGTTCGTCCTCGTCGGCGACAGCTGGTGGACGCTCGGGGTGGCGGCGTTCCTCGCCGTCGTCTTCGGCCAGGTTGCGCTCCTCGCGCACGATGTGGCGCACCGGCAGGTGTTCCGGCTCCGCAAGGCCAGCGAACGAACCGGCCGTATCGCTGGAAACGCCGGTATCGGGATGGGCTACGGGTGGTGGCAGGACAAGCACACGCGCCACCACGCCAACCCCAATCATGAGGAACTGGACCCCGACCTCATCCCCGACATCCTGGTCTGGTCGCAGAATCAGGCCCACGCCGCACAAGGGCTGCCCCGTCTGCTCGGCCGCTTTCAGGCGTTCCTGTTCTTCCCTCTCCTCACTCTCGAGGGCTTCAACCTGCACCTGTCCGGCGTGAAGTCGCTGGCCGACCGCTCGCTTAAGAACCGCGTGGCGGAAGGCAGTCTGCTGTTCGCGCACTTCGCCCTCTACCTCGGTGCCCTGTTCCTGGTGCTGCCGCCCGGCATGGCCATTGCATTCCTTGTGGTTCACCAGTGCCTGTTCGGGGTCTACCTGGGCTCGATCTTCGCCCCCAACCACAAGGGCATGCCGATCCTGACCGGCGACGACGACCGCCCCGACTTCCTGCGGCGCCAAGTGCTCACCTCACGCAATGTCCGCGGTGGATGGTTCACCGACGTCGCACTCGGCGGACTGAACTACCAGATCGAGCACCATCTGTTCCCGAGCATGCCCAGCCCGCATCTGCGCAGGGCACAGGCAATCGTCCGCCGCCATTGCCAGGATCTGGGAGTGAACTACCTGGAAACCAGCCTGATCACTTCGTACCGACAGGCCCTCGCCAGCCTCCACCAGGCCGGAGCGCCGATCCGGCACGCCGCCCCCGCCTAGCCCACGCCTAGCCCCGCTCTCCTGCCCTAAGGGTCAGACCCCTCGGGCGGCACCATCCACATCCTCACAGTCAGCCGCAAGTCAGGTGGTGCGCTACTGGATGACCTCGTAGATCTCCTTGTAGCCAGATGTCGCGTTGCTGTTAAACGCGTCGATCAGTGACTTCGCGTTCTCGTCTGGGTTTACGAAGAACTCTCGCTCCATGGTGAAGTACTGGTCGAGGCTGTCGAATTCCCATTGGCAGACAACCGTATCCATGGGACCGGCGTAATCGACGTAGATTCGCCGGTTTGTATACCCAGCCTCTTCAAACATCCTGGTGAGGGTCGTGAACGCCGCCACGATCTCCGGCGCCTTCCCGCGTTCAGCTTGATAGACCTCGCGCATCATGTACACGGCGTGGCTTCGCCTTCCCGCTTGAGCAGAATTGACTGGTCACGGGCGATGCTAGGTCGCCCGAGTGTTGCTCGCACGCCAAGTGTGGTGACGGGGGACCATGCGCTTCCTGCACTACCGCCGTCGCCATGCGCGTGTCCGCGCGGGCGGTGCGGAGAGGCTTTGGGCGGGAGCTGCCATGGGGCGAGAGATCGGGGCCCGTACGCTGGCCGCGAATCGATGAGCAGATCAAGAAAGTTCGGCCGGCCAAGCCCGCTGAGGAAGATCCAGAGGAGGCATCTGGCACGTAGCTGGCACGACGCCGCTCCCCGCCGAGATGGTGGAGGAACGAGCAAGGCCCAGGCCTCCGGTTTGTTGCCGGTGACCTGGGCCTTTGTCGTGCTTCCTACTGGTGGGCGCGGACGGTTTCGAACCGCCGACATCTGCTTTGTAAGAGCAGCGCTCTACCCCTGAGCTACGCACCCGTGGATGAGTGGACAGCCTACATTGCACCAGCACCACTGACGCAAACCCGTCCGCCGGGCGGGGGCTAGCCCCACCCGGGATTCGGTGGGCGGCCGGATGCTGGTGGGCGGGCGGCGTTCGTAGTGTCGTGGGTGGGCTCGGCACATGGCCGTGGCGCCAGTTGATGACCTTGGGGGATCAGCATGGCTCTCCGTACTCGTACATTCCTCGCCGCCGGCGGGGCCCTGGTCGCCGCGCTCGTCGTGACCGGGTGCGGTTCCGGTTCCGCCGAGTCCGACGACAAGGAGCCGGAGACCCGCGCCTTCGCGCTGAGCGGCAAGACCAAGACCCTGACCGTCGACGCGGACGACTCCGACATCGAGATCGCCCCCGCCGACGTGAAGCAGCTGGAGGTGACCCGGTGGTTCAGCGGGTGGACCGCTCTCGGGGAGGACCCCGAGGTGACGTGGGCTCTCGACGGGAGCACGCTCATGCTGCGGACGGAGTGCGACGCGCTGGTCAGTGGCTGCGCGGTCAAGCACCGGATCAAGGTTCCGCGCGGGGTGGTGGTGAAGGTGGAGGGCGACAACGGGGACGTCGTCGCGTCGGGGTTCGACAACAAGCTCACCGTCCGTTCAGACAACGGTGACGTGACCGTCGAGGACGTCAGCGGCGAGCTGGAGGTGAAGACGGACAACGGCGACCTGCGGGTCAGCGGCGCCACGTCCACGCGGGTCGCGGCCCGGTCCGACAACGGGGACGTGCGGCTGGCGTTGACGAAGGTGCCTGGGCGCGTGGAGACCTCGACCGACAACGGGGACCTGACCGTGGAGCTGCCGCGGGCGGCGTACAAGGTGACTGCCGAGAGCGACAACGGGGACGTCGATGTGAAGGTCGACCGTAGTGAGGCCAGTGCGCACGTGGTCACGGCGCGGAGCGACAGCGGGGAAGTAACGGTACGAAGCGCGAACTAACCAGCCCGTGTGTTCGTCTTTACCTGGTGGGAGAATGAACCGGCAGGGCGGACCCAGCACGGGAGAGGGATTGTGACGGCCAGACACGCGCAGCCGTACACGAAAGTGGGTGCTGTACGGGGCGCCGTCGCGTTGATGCTGCTGCCGGTCGTGCTGTCGGCAGTGCTCCCCCTGGCCGTCGCCGGCGGGGGTACGCGGCGCTGGTTCGGCGGGCGGGACGACAGCCGGCGGGCCGAGGCGCAAGCCTCTAAGGATGCGGCGGCCGCCGCCTTCTATGAGCTGGACACGGCGCAGCGGGATCTGCGCATCTCGATCGAGACGATCACGGCTGTGGACAGTTCGCCCGGGGCCCGCAGGGCCGTGGAGGGTTTCGCCGCGCTGGGGCGCCGGATCGACGAGGTCAGCCACGGGTACATCACCGCCATCGACGCCCATGACCTCGACCGGGATGATCTGGACGCGTCGGTGGCTGTCCGGGCGCGCGGGGAGCTGGACCGGGCCAAGGACGAGTTGGTACGGGTCAAGGGGGAGCTGGACCGTTTTACGCAGGGGTTGGGCCCGCTGCTGGACAAGGCCGAGACACAGCTCGCCCGGCTCGCTCCGGCGGTCGAACGGGCGCGACAGGCGCTTCTCGCGGCGAGCAATGCTCTCGATGCGGTGCGCGAGTCCGGAATGAGGGCGGACGATCTTGCCGCACGGCTCGCCGCCCTCGCCCCCGAACTCACCAAGCTCAACCAGGGCGCGGGCCAGCACGGCGTGCAGGAGACCATCCAGCGCGCCGATCGCGTACTGCGTGACGCGGAAGCCGTACGGACCGAAGCCGAGCGGCTTCCCGAGCGTGCCGCCGAGATCGACCGCCGGCTCGTCTCGCTCAGGACGCGTGCACAAGCCCTCACCACCCGGGCCGGCAAAGTCGATCCCGTCCTCAGCGAGCTGCGCCGCCGGTTCACCGCCGCCTGCTGGCAGGACCTGCAACCGGTGCCTGAGCAGGCGGCCGACGCCATACGGCAGGCGGAGGACAAGCTGCGCGAGGCCGGTAAGGCGCGTGAGGAACAGCGCTGGGCGGATGCGACCTCACTCCTCAGTACGGTCAGGGCGCTGCTGAACTCCACCGACGAGGCGGTCTCCGCGGCCGGCGACCGGCTGCAGCGCCTCAACGCCGTGTCGAAGGATCCGCAGCAGGAGATCCAGCGCACGCGTTTCGCCATCCGGGACGCCCAGCGGCTGGCAATGGCCGGCCGCAACACCCCGGACCCGCGGCACGCCCGACCGCTTGACGACAGCGTGGCCCGGCTGGAGCGTGCGATCGCCGGCCTTGAGGGCCGGCACCCCGACTACTGGCACTTCCTGACCGAGACGGAAGCGGTGCGGCGGACCACGGCACGGGTGGTGGCGGAGATCCGCGACGAGCGAAGCTCGGGGAGCTGACGAGCCAAGCCCGGGGAGCTGCCCGTGGGCGGATGGGAGCCCCGGGCGCGGAGAGGGCTGAGGACGGTTTACGCCGTGGCGCGGCAAGCTGAGTCGCCGCCCGTGCGGGCTGAGTTGTCGCGCGCGGAGGCCGGGCGGATCCTGGAGTGACGTGGTTCGCATACGGCTGAACGCTGAGCAAGGAGGCCGAGATGGCCGGCCAGGTACTCCACTCACATCCCCGGCGCCGCATTCACCTCGACGAGCATCTGCCCGTCGATCACCGCCTCAGCAAGTTCTACCGGGTGGGCGCGGGCCTGATGGGCCTGGTACTGCTCGCCTTCGGCATCCTGGGCCTGACCGACCGGATCGGCTTCTTCGACACCGGCGGTGACACGGTCGCGGGCCTCAACACCAACGGCGCTCTGAGCGTGCTCTCCATCTGTGTGGGACTGCTGCTCTTCGTCGGAATGGTCATCGGCGGCAACTTCGCATCCAGCGTGAACATGATCCTCGGCATCGCCTTCATCCTGAGCGGCTTCGTGAACATGGCCCTCCTGGAGACGGACTTCAACTTCCTGGCCTTCAGGATCCAGAACGTGCTGTTCAGCTTCGTGGTCGGTGTGATGCTGATGTTTTTCGGGATGTACGGCCGCGTCGGCAGCGCACTGCCGCACGACAATCCGTACTGGCGGGCCCGCCACCCCGACCGGGCCGATCGCGAGCAGCGGGAACTGGCCGGCGGGTCCGAGGGCAGAAGGAAGTGGCTGACCTCGGAGTAAGTCTGCTTAGGCCTGCGTAGCTCCGGGTCCGCGCCCCCGTCCAGGTCCGCGTCCGCCTCAGGGACGTGCCCCAGGTTGCGGGGCCCTGCAGCCGAGTCACCGCCCCTCGCCGAGGCACCGCCCGTCGCCTGCCGGTCCCCCGGCCCACAGCAGATAGCCTTGGCACATGCCTCGCTACGAATACCGCTGCCGGACCTGCGACGACACCTTCGAGCTCAGCCGGCCGATGGCGGAGTCCTCCGCGCCCGCCGCCTGCCCAGGCGGGCACGACGACACGGTCAAGCTGCTGTCGGCCGTCGCCGTCGGCGGAAGCCGGTCGGCGGCGCCCGCGCCCGCCCAGGGCGGCGGAGGCGGCGGGGGCGGCTGCTGCGGAGGCGGCTGCTGCGGCTGAGTCCCGCCGGACAGCCGGACAGCGGACAGCGGACAGCGGACAACCCGCAGCCGTCGGAAGCTCCGCTACCGCTTGCGGGACAGGGTCAGGCCGTCCGCGACCGTCAGCATCACGCTGTCCATGCGCGTGTCCGCCACCACGTGCTCGTTGAACTCCTTGATCGCCTCCGCGGCCCCGGTGGCCGCCGGGTCGGTCACCGCGCCGTGGAAGAGCACGTTGTCCGTGACGATCAGGCCGCCCTGCCGCATCCGCGGCACTAGCTCCTCCCAGTACGCGATGTAGCTGCTCTTGTCCGCATCCAGGTACGCCATGTCGATGTGCGGCTCGGCGGGCATCGCTCGCAGCGTCTCCAGGGCGGGCGCGATCCGCAGGTCGATGCGGTCCGCGACACCCGCCTTCGCCCAGGCCTCGCGCCCGTACGCCGTCCACTCCTCCGAGATGTCGCAGGCGATCAGCGTGCCGCCGGCCGGCAGCGCCTGTGCCATGGACAGCGCGGAGAAGCCGGTGAAGGTGCCCACCTCCACGATGTGCCTCGCGCCCGTCAGGCGGACGAGGAACGCCAGCAGCGGACCCTCTTCCTCCGCCGACGTCATGCCGGCGTGCTCGGGCAGCTCGGCGTACGTGGTCTCGACGAGCTCGCGCTGGACGTCGCTCAGCGGAGGATTGCGGGCGAGCATGTACGCGTAAAGCTTGTCCGTGATCTTGGTGGTGTTTCCCTTGCTCATCGTGCGCGCTCCCTGTCAGGGCCGGAACTCCACAGATACCAAGGTCAGGACCGGCCCAGGGCCGCGGCGCGGCCGAACTCGCGCAAGATCTCCTCCCCCGCCGCCACGCCCTGCTGAGGCAGCACGGTCAGGTGAGGGGCGTTCCAGCCCGACTCCGCCAGCTCGCCGTGCCCGGGCCGCCAGCCGCGGTCGGCGGCCATCAGCAGGTCCGCGTCGAGGAGCGAGTCGCCCGCGGCGAGGGTGAGCGTGGCACCGGTACGGCGCGCGACTTCCCGTACGGCCGCGCTCTTGGTGAGCGGCTTCGGTACGGCGTAGATCTTGCGGCCCTGCAGCGACACGGTCCAGCCGCGGCCTTCGGCCCACGCGCCCAGCTCCTTGACCCAGTCCTCGGGGAGCAGCTCCCGCTCGACGACGAGGTAGGCGAAGAGGTCCTCGGCGACCCGTTCCTTGCGCAGCCAGGCCGGGTCGGCCGCGGTGGCCAGGTGGGCGCGGATCTCCTCCAGCGGGGCGCACTCGTCGGCCAGGGTGCCGGCCACCTGGGTTCGCCAGTCGTGGTCGGTGACGCCGTCGACGAGGAGGTGCCCGCCGTTCGCGCAGATGGCGTACTTCGGGGCGGTGCCGGGCAGCCGGATGCGCTGGTACTGCTTGCGGGTGCGGGTCGTCGTCGGTACGAACACGGTGTCGGCGGTGAGCTGCGTGAGCAGCCCCACCGCGCTCTCCGTCATGTACGACAGCGGCTTGCGCTCGTGCACCTCGACGCAGAGCAGGCGCGGGGCCTCCGCGTCGGGCATGGTCAGACCGAGCGCGGCGGCGGAATAGATCAGCGTACGGTCGAGGTCGCTGGCGATGAGGATGCTCACTGTGCAGCCACCGCCCTGCCGTCCGCGCCCGTCGCACCACGCGTGTACTGCGGGTGGATCAATCCGACGCAGGTGTACGGGAGTTCGTCGACCTCCTCGACCGGTACGCCGCGCTGCTCGGCGAGCAGCCGCACGTGGTCGAGGTCGGCACCGGCTCCGCGCTTGGCGAGGATCTTCCAGGGGACGCGGCGCAGCAGGACGCGGGTCGTCTCGCCGACTCCCGGCTTGACCAGGTTCACGTTGTGGATGCCGTACTCCTCGCTGATCCGCTCGACGGCTGCCCAGCCCTCCCAGGTGGGCTCACGGTTCGCCGCGAGGAGCTCCTTCACATCGGCGTCCACCGCATCCTCGACCTCGGCGAAGCGGGCCGCGACGGAGTCCAGGAAGTGTCCCGAGACATCGGCACCGGCCAGTTCCCGGTAGAACTTGGCGCCGTGGAAGTCGTCCGGTCCGACCAGGTCGGCGCGCAGGACGGTCCGGGATATCAGCCCGGACACGGTCGAGTTGAGGCATGCGGACGGGATGAGGAAGTCCTCGCGGGTCCCGTACGTCCGGACGCAGCCGCCCGGGTCGGCGAGGACGGCGATCTCCGGGTCGAAGCCCTGGAATTCCTCGAACTCCGCGAGTGCCTCGGCCAGCTCACGGGTGATCGCGCCCTTGCCGGTCCAGCCGTCGACGAAGACGACGTCGGCGGGGTCGTGGTGGGCGGCAAGCCACCGCATCGCGTTGGTGTCGATGCCCCGGCCGCGCACGATGGAGACCGCGTAGTGGGGCAGGTCCAGGCCGTGCCGGTGCTGTGCCCAGCGGCGCATCAGTACGCCGACGGGTGTGCCGGCGCGGGCGAGGGAGACCAGGACGGGGCGCGGCGAGCGCTCCGCGAGCACGGTCTCGGTGACTGCCCCCACGGCCCGTGCGATCCGGGCCGCGGAGGTCTCCAGGGCGGCCTGGAACAGCTCCTGGTATGCGGCGGTCGGCTGGTACTCGACGGGCAGCGACTCGGCGTAGTGAGCGCCGCCCGCCTGGATCGCCTCCTCGCGTTCTTCGGTGGGGGCTTCCAGCTCCACGTCGGAGAGGTCCTGGAGCAGCCAGCCGACCTCGTCCGGGGCGTAGGAGGAGAATGCGGGGCCGCGCAGCGGCTCGGGCATGGACGGCTCCTGCCGTTGAGGGGATGCGTGCTGCACTGCTGCGTGCTTTTCAGGCGCGTGCCGCTCTGATGCGTGCTTCTCAGGTGCGTGCTTCTCGGGTGCGTGCTCAGGTACGTACGAGGGGACGACGGCCAGCACCACACGCGGCGCGTGGGCGGCGAGCTGAGCCAGCAGTCCGTCCGGGGCGTGCAGCTCGGGGGTGTCGGCGGCGGAGTCGACGACGGCGACGATCGCGTCGAAGCCGGCGCCCGCGACGTTGTAGGCGTAGCGCTCGCCGGGGCCGTCGGCCGGGGCGTCGTGGGCGGGGAAGACGATCCGGCTGCGTATCGCGTACCCGGGGTCGTCGACGGCCAGGACGGGCGACCGAGTGGTGGTCGAGTACCGCACCTCGGGCGCGGCACCGGCGTCCTCCAGGGCTTGTGCCAGCCGGAGCGGGGCGTACATGAGCTCCTCGAAGCCGAGGACGAGCACGCGCTCCGGCTCTCCGGCCGGCTGCCCCTCGGCTCCCGCCGCGGGCGCGCGGAGCGCGTCGGATATCCGCGCCGCCATGCCCGGCAGTGCGGCCTCCAGCTCCGCGCGGTGCGCGGGCGTGAACCCGTGCCGCCCCCCGTCGGGAACTCCGCGCGGCCAGCCGAGCGCCACCCTGGCGCACGCTCCGGTGGGCGAGACCGGGGCGGACCGCCGCTGCCCGGTCGCGCCGGGCCCGTCGGCAGGGACGGCAGCCGCCGCCTCCTGTTCCGCGACCAGTTGCCGGCCCTTTTCCAGTACGCCGGCCGGGAGCCGGACCGTTCCCCGGGCCAGGGCTATCAGGTCGATCCGCGTGGCCAGCTCCCCGGCGAGCGCTTCCAGCCTGTCCAGGTCCGCGGGCGAGCGCATGTCCACCAGGGCGACCACGACGTACCGCTTCCGCGGGTACCGCTCGTGCAGGGCACGGATCGTGTTGAGCACCGTGTTGCCGGTGGAGAACTCGTCGTCCACCAGGACCAGCGTGCCGTCTCCGGCCAGCAGACGCGGGTCCTCCGGCAGCAGCAGGTGTGAGGTCGCGTGGGAGTGCGACTCCTCGAAACCGCCCGCCTGGGCGACCCCGTCGACCGGGCGGCGCGTCGAGTGCAGATACGGCGCGAGGCCCATGCCGTCCGCGACGGAGTGGCCAAGGCCGGTTGCCGTCTCTGCGTATCCGAGAACGACCGCGCGGGCCGCCTCGGCGTCGCCCAGCAGCGCCCGCACCCGCGCGCCGAGCGCGAAGCCCGTGTCGTACACGACCGACGGCGACTGCGGCACGTGCTTGCCCAGCACGTTCGACACCAGCAGATGCGCCCGCTTGGGGTTGCGGCGCAGGGCCAGCCCCAGCAGCTCGCTCAGCCGCTCGTCACCTTCGAGCCCGACGCCCAGCCGCTCGGCGACCCACGTTCCCGACCAGACCACGTTGACTTTCTCTTCCCTCGTCATTCAGCCGGAGAGCCCGGCCGTGAGCAGCTCCACGAAGCCGACCTCTTCCTTCGCCACGCCGAAGACCTCGGCCCGCAGCAGCGTGCGCTCGGCCCAGGCGCGGTGAGGCTTCACTTCATTCATTTTGTTCGTGTACGCCGAACGCAGCACCCCGCCGCCGCCCCGCTCGGGCCGCAGGATGTCCTGCGCGTCGCTGAACTCCTCGTGACTGACGACGGACAGCGCATGCACGGGCAGCACGTGCGACGGGTGGATGCAGGTCTTGCCCTGCAGGCCATTGGCCCGGTCCAGCTCGATCTCCCTCAGCAGCCCGTCCAGGTCGTGCTCGATGAGCGTGGCACGCAGCTCCTCCGCCCGTCCCTCCATGAAGGGGCTGCGGCGCAGCTGGGGTTTGAACATGCGCTCCTGGAGGCGGAAGTACTCCCACACCGGTCCGGTCACGGTGAAGCCCGTGCCGTCCGCCCGTCCCAGCATGTTCACCACGTCGGCGATCACCGCGGCGACGATCTGGACGTCGTACGCGGTCATGTCGGGGGATCTCCGCAGCCCGTACGCCGAGCAGAAGTCCGTGACGCCGAGCCTCAGTGCGAGGACCCGCTCGCGGTACTTGTCCACTGTGCGGGCGATACCGGTGAGCGTCTCGGTACGGGTCTCGAGATGGAGCAGCTCGGGCGACTCGAGGACGGGCATGGCGAAGAGCCGGTGCCCACTCGATGTTTCCGCCGTGGTGAGCGCCTCCAGGAAAGGAACGCCACGCTCTTCCGTGAATTTCGGTAGTACGAATCCGGACAGCCGTCGCACCGAGGGGCCGAGCCTGCGCACCAGGTCCGGAATCTGACCCGGCTCCCGGACTCGGATGAAGAGCAGCGGGCTCTCTTCACCGCCCGCGTCAAGGTCGGCGAGCTGCCGGACAAGGTTCTCCTCGCCCGCGGCGACCTCGGCGTCGTCAATGGAATCCTCCAGGCAGAGCACCATGGAGACGACTCCGCGGCCGACCTGCTTGCGTACGTCGTCGGCAAGCCTGGGGCGGGTGGCGGGACTGTAGAGCGTGGCGCCGAGGGCAGCGGCGAGCGTGCGGGCAGGGGAGGCGGCGGTGAAGTCGCACGGTTCCTGGTGGAAGAGATCCGCACGGACAGCAGGCGAAAGATGCCCGAAATGACGCATGTGTTTCCCCCGTACTGCCTTGGCGGCCCAATCGGACGTGGCCGGTAATAGTACGTACGAATGCATGTCAAGAGTTCCCCAAGCACATGAAATCCAGGTAACCCGCTTGCACCATGCCCATGTCGTGCGCGGAGAACAAGAGCCCCGCGTTGTCCCCACCCTCTCGGGGGAGGCAGGATGACCGGCATGACGCACGCGATGCTGAAGGGCTCGAACGTCCCCGTGGACGCCACGGCGGTCAGGGCCGTGTTGCGCTGGACCCCCGGCCCGGACGTTCCGGACGTGGACGCCTCGGCCCTGCTGGTGGGCACCGACGGCCGGGTGCGCTCCGACGAGGACTTCGTCTTCTACAACCAGCCACGCCATCCTTCGGGGCTGGTGTGGCGACTGGGCAAGAAGCGTCTGGCGGACGGCGTCACGGACGCGGTCCAGACGGACCTGGCCGGACTCGAGCCCGCGGTGGACCGGGTGCTCATCGTGGCGTCGGCCGAGGATGTCCCCTTCGAGCGGGTACGGGATTTGCGCATTCTCGTCTACGACGCCACGCCGCAGGGCAGCGGCGAGCCGCTCGCCTACTTCGACGTACGCCCCGAGACGGGTGCCGAGACGGCGCTGATCTGCGGCGAGCTGTACCGGCGTGGCGAAGGCTGGAAGTTCCGCGCGCTGGGCGAGGGGTACTCCAATGGCCTGGTGGGTCTGGCCACGAACCACGGCATCTCGGTGGACGAGGGTGAGGCGGCGGCACCGGACGGGGCTCCGGCCGGCCCGGCGGCCCCGCCCGAACCGCAGTCGCCGCCCGTGCAGCAGCCGCAGCCACCGGCCCAGCCCGCGTACGGGTACCCGCAGGTGCCTCCGCCGCCCACGACGCAGCCCGCGTACGGCTACCCCCAGCCGGCGTCCGCGCAGCCCGCGTACGGCTATCCGCAGCCGGCCGCGACGATCCCGGCGCCCACGGCCGACCCGGACTTCAGGCTGCCGCCGCAGGGCCCCCAGTTCCTGCCCCGCTGAGCGGTCGAGCGCGCCCCGCCCCGTCAGACCTTCGTCTTGTAGCCCCTGCCCCACTGCAGCCCCCACCCGTAGAGCCGGTCCAGCTCGGCCTGGAAGCCGTAGACGAACTTCACCTCGCGGCGGACGATCAGCTCGCCCTTGACCTTTTCGATGGAGAGCACCGCGCACGAGCGGGCCTGTGGAGCCCGCTCGTCCAGCTCGATCTCGATGCGCGGGCCGTTGCTCGGGTAGAGCGTCACCACGGCATGGGTCCGGTCGAAGGCGGGCGTCTGGTCGTAGATGTAGACGAACACCAGCAGCCGCTTGATCTGCTCGGCGTGGTCGAGATTGACGAATATCGTCTCGCCCGACGGGGCACCGAACCGGTCGTCACCGCTGAGCTTGACGTACGGCGGCGCGTTGAGGCTTCCGAAGAAGTTGCCCAGCGGCTGCACCACACCGCGGCTGCCGTCCGTCAGCTCGTACAGGCAGCCGATGTCGAGGTCGACGTTCACCATGCCCTGTGTGTGCGCCTGCACGACCTCGGGCTTGAACAGCTTGAACGGGTGGCGCAGCAACTGACCGCTCTGCCGGGACCTCCCGCCTATGTCGGAGGTCCTCATCCGCCAGGAGAGGTTGACCCGCAGATTGCCGCTGACCGCTCCCTGCTTGCTGAGCGAGACCGTCGTGTGCCGCTTGGTCAGCTCAATGGCGTTGGACGAGGCGCTGCCCGATTCGAACTGCGCGGTCCGCCTCGGAAACAGACCGTCCCAGAAGCCCATCCCACCCCCCAGGTGTCTTGTCACAAGGCCGCGGGGCGGCCTGCGGGCTGTGTGCCCGTATGGCCGCCCCGCGTAGAGCGTTCCGCAATCCAGTCCGGGTCACACCCCGGATGGAAGCTCTTCCTTGTCGCCTGAACCTCCTCCGCCCTCCGCCGCGAGCCGCTTGTTGCGACGGATCGAGGACCAGAAGGACGCGGCGATCAGGACGACACCGACGAGACCGGTGATGATCTCGCTGATCTGGTACTGGATGGTGATGAGCAGGATGATCGCGAGTGCGCCGATCGCGTAGTGCGCGCCGTGCTCGAGGTAGACGTAGTCGTCCAGGGTGCCCTGGCGGACCAGGTAGACCGTGAGCGACCGGACGTACATGGCGCCGATACCCAGGCCGAGCGCCATCAGCACGATGTCGTTGGTGATGGCGAAGGCGCCGATGACACCGTCGAAGGAGAAGGACGCGTCGAGGACCTCAAGGTAGAGGAACATGAAGAACGCGGCCTTGCCGGCGAGTACGACCGCCGAGACCGGCTTACCGGTCTTCTTGGCCGCTTCCTCGGCCTCGTGCTCGCGCTCCTCCTCCTCTTCGATCCTGTTCTCGAAGTATCCGGAGAGACCTCCGACGATCAGGTACGTGACCAGGCCCGCCACACCGGACAGCAGCACGGTCGCCGACTTGTCGGCATGCCCGGCGTGCTGGTGGGCGTGCATCGCGAAGGTCGTCGCGCTGACGAGCAGCACGATCAGGGCGATGCACACCGAGAGCATGTCGATCTTGCCGAGCTTGGCCAGGGGCCGCTCCAGCCACCCGAGCCACTTGATGTCGCGGTCCTCGAAGATGAAGTCGAGGAAGATCATCAGCAGGAACATGCCACCGAAGGCGGCGATCGCCGGGTGGGCGTCGGTGACCAGCTGCTCGTAGAGGTTCGGGTTGTTGAACGCGAGGTCGACGGCCTCGATGGGGCCGATCTTGGCGCTGATGGCGACGATCACGACGGGGAAGACAAGCCGCATGCCGAACACGGCGATGAGGATGCCGATCGTGAGGAAGATCTTCTGCCAGAAGGCGCTCATCTTCTTCAGGATTCCGGCGTTGACCACCGCGTTGTCGAAGGACAGCGAGATCTCGAGGACGGAGAGGATCGCCACGATCCCGAATCCGGTCCATCCTCCGTAGAACACCGCTGCGACCAGACCGAGCGCGGTGACCGCGAACGACCAGCCGAAGGTTTTCAGAACCACTGGCTACCCAATCATGTGTGTACGGGTCTCCCCCGCGCCGTGCGCGGCTTTACGAAACGTTGACCCCGAAGTCTAGAGCGATGCCCCTCAGCCCCGACGCGTACCCCTGCCCTACCGCCCTGAACTTCCACTCACCGCCGTAGCGGTAGACCTCGCCGAAGATCATCGCCGTCTCGCTGGACGCGTCCTCCGAGAGGTCGTAGCGGGCCAGCTCCTGGCCGTCCGCCTGGTTCACCACGCGAATGAACGCATTGGTGACCTGGCCGAACGTCTGGCCGCGATTGTCGGCTTCATGGATGGAGACCGGGAAGACGATCTTGTCGACGTTGGCCGGCACCTTGGAGAGGTCCAGCAGGATCGACTCGTCGTCGCCCTCGCCCTCGCCCGTGAGGTTGTCACCGGTGTGCTCGACCGAGCCGTCCGGGCTCTTGAGGTTGTTGTAGAAGACGAAGTACTCGTCGCCCAGTACGCGCCCGGCATTGCACAGCAGCGCGCTGGCGTCCAGGTCGAAGTCGGCCCCCGTGGTGGAGCGCGCGTCCCAGCCGAGCCCGATCATCACCTGGGTGAGGTTCGGTGCGGCCTTGGAGAGGGAGACATTGCCTCCCTTGGCGAGCGTGACGCCCATGATCTTTGTCCTCCCCAGCTGACGGTGTGGATGAACAGGCACGTCCGGCGCCGCACTCGGAGTGCGGCGCCGGACGAAGACGGCCTGCTCAGACGTTGACGCCGAAGTCCTGCGCGATGCCACGCAGGCCCGAGGCGTAGCCCTGGCCGATCGCGCGGAACTTCCACTCGGCGCCGTTGCGGTAAAGCTCGCCGAAGACCATCGCGGTCTCCGTCGAGGCGTCCTCGCTCAGGTCGTAACGGGCCAGCTCGTTGTTGTCCGCCGAGTTCACGACGCGGATGTACGCGTTGCGCACCTGGCCGAAGCTCTGCTGGCGGCTCTCGGCCTCGTAGATCGAGACCGGGAAGACGATCTTGGCAACGTCGGTCGGCACGCCCGCGAGGTTCACCTTGATGACCTCGTCGTCGCCCTCGCCCTCACCCGTGAGGTTGTCACCGGTGTGCTCGACCGAGCCGTCCGGGCTCTTCAGGTTGTTGAAGAAGACGAAGTTCGAGTCGTTGGCGACCTTGCCCTGGTCATTCGTCAGGATCGCGCTGGCGTCGAGGTCGAAGTCCCCGCCGGTGGTGGTACGAGCGTCCCAGCCCAGACCGACGATGACCGCCGTCAGGTTGGGGGCGGCCTTGGTCAGCGAGACGTTGCCGCCCTTGCTGAGGCTGACTCCCACGAGTCCTCCATTGGTTTGAGGGGCTGGGCCCCGTCTTGCGTTGGTATTCGGATCAACGTGACGATCCTAGTGACCGGTTCCCGGCCGAAACACCCTCTTAGCGCAACGTTCAGGAGGCCGAGAGGCCGTCGAGCGCCTTGACGTACTCGTTCAGGTCGCGGGCGTCGGGCAGCGCGTTGACGACGGTCCAGCGCACCACGCCGTCCTTGTCGATGACGAAGGTGCCGCGCACCGCGCAGCCCTTCTCCTCGTCGAAGACGCCGTAGGCGCGCGAGACCTCGCCGTGCGGCCAGAAGTCGGACAGCAGCGGGTAGTCCAGGCCCTCCTGCTCGGCGAAGACGCGCAGCGTGTGGATCGAGTCGTTGGAGACGGCGAGCAGCTGCACGTCGTCGTTGACGAAGTTCGGCAGCTCGTCCCGCAGGGCACGCAGCTCGCCGGTGCACACGCCGGTGAAGGCGAACGGGTAGAAGAGCAGCACCACGTTCTTCTCGCCCTTGAAGTCCGAGAGCCGAACGGTCGCGCCGTGGTTGTCCCTGAGCTCGAAGTCCGGGGCCTTGGTGCCAACCTCGATCGCCATGAGTCGCATATCCCTTCGGTGGGCCATTCGGGGAGCCCAGCCTACGCACAGGGCCCCCGCCGACGGGTGTCGACGGGGGCCCTGATCGCTTGCGGCGGAGCCTGCGGCTCAGCGCTTGCCGGACTTGGCTGCCTTGGGGGTCACCAGACGGCTGCCGGTCCAGTCCTTGCCGGCGTTGACGCTCTTGGTCTGGGACAGGCCCGCGGTCTGTGCGGCCTCGTTGATGTCGCTCGGTTCGACGTACCCGTCGCGGCCGGTCTTGGGGGTGAGCAGCCAGACCGGCCCACCCTCTTCGATCAGCTGGGTGGCATCGACCAGCGCGTCCGTCAGGTCACCGTCGTCCTCTCGGAACCACAGCACCACTGCATCGGCCACATCGTCGTACTCCTCGTCGACGAGCTCGCTGCCAATGAGTTCCTCGATGGCCTCGCGGAGCTCCTGATCGACGTCGTCGTCGTAGCCGATCTCCTGGACCACCTGCTCGGGCTGGAAACCCAGCCTCGCGGCAGGGTTGGTCCGCTCCTCCGCGTGGTCCGCGGTCGCGCTCACGGCTTGCCTCCTGATCATGTTTTTGGGATTGCCATCAGCCACGCGCGTACGCGCAGCATTGGGCGTAGTCCACACGGGCGCGGCGGATCGCGCAAGTACCCGGCCGCCGAGACCGTCGAAACGGTGACGTTTACGGCCGTGTCGCCGCAACTCCAGGCACCGCCAGGAAGCCTCCGAGTGATCCATGCCACGCCTTTCGGACGACTTTGTCACATCCTGAGGCATCGGTACGCCGTTCGGGGGCGAACGGCCTTACGAACCACTTGAACGCCTTGGGCGTAAGGTTGCGATTTGGCCGGGCCCGCCCGCTGGTTACCTATCGGTAGAGATGACGTTTCCGCCCCCCGCGGTACACGATGGGAGACGGCGCGACACCCGCACAGAAACCCCGTAGAGCAATACCGACAGCGAAGGAACAGCGTGGCTTCCGGATCCGATCGCAATCCGATCATCATTGGCGGCCTTCCGAGCCAGGTCCCGGACTTCGATCCAGAGGAGACGCAGGAGTGGCTCGACTCCCTCGACGCCGCCGTCGACGAGCGCGGTCGTGAGCGCGCCCGTTACCTGATGCTCCGCCTGATCGAACGCGCGCGCGAGAAGCGCGTTGCCGTGCCCGAGATGCGGAGCACGGACTACGTCAACACCATCGCCACCAAGGACGAGCCGTTCTTCCCCGGCAACGAGGAGATCGAGCGCAAGGTTCTCAACGCGACCCGCTGGAACGCGGCCGTGATGGTCTCCCGTGCCCAGCGTCCCGGTATCGGCGTCGGCGGCCACATCGCCACATTCGCCTCCTCGGCCTCCCTCTACGACGTGGGCTTCAACCACTTCTTCCGGGGCAAGGACGAGGGCGACGGCGGCGACCAGATCTTCTTCCAGGGCCACGCCTCCCCCGGTATCTATGCGCGCGCCTTCCTGCTGGACCGGCTCAGCGAGCAGCAGCTCGACGCGTTCCGCCAGGAGAAGTCGAAGGCCCCGTACGGCCTCTCCAGCTACCCGCACCCGCGGCTGATGCCCGACTTCTGGGAGTTTCCGACCGTCTCGATGGGCCTCGGCCCGCTGGGCGCGATCTACCAGGCGCGGATGAACCGCTACATGGAGGCGCGCGGCATCGCCGACACCTCCAAGTCCCACGTGTGGGCGTATCTCGGCGACGGTGAGATGGACGAGCCCGAGTCACTGGGCCAGCTCTCCATCGCGGCCCGTGAGGGCCTCGACAACCTGACCTTCGTCGTCAACTGCAACCTGCAGCGCCTCGACGGGCCGGTGCGGGGCAACGGCAAGATCATCCAGGAGCTGGAGTCGCAGTTCCGCGGCGCCGGCTGGAACGTCATCAAGCTGGTCTGGGACCGCTCCTGGGACCCGCTGCTCGCACAGGACCGCGACGGCATCCTGGTCAACAAGCTCAACATCACGCCGGACGGTCAGTTCCAGACGTACGCGACCGAGACAGGCGCGTACATCCGCGAGCACTTCTTCGGTGACGACCACCGGCTGCGCGCGATGGTCGAGAACATGACCGACGAGCGGATCCTGCACCTCGGCCGTGGTGGCCACGACCACAAGAAGGTCTACGCGGCCTACGCGGCGGCCAAGGCCCACAAGGGTCAGCCGACCGTCATCCTGGCGCAGACGGTCAAGGGCTGGACGCTCGGACCGAACTTCGAGGGCCGCAACGCCACCCACCAGATGAAGAAGCTGACGGTCGAGGACCTCAAGCGCTTCCGCGACCGGCTGCACATCCCGATCACGGACCAGCAGCTGGAGAGCGGCGCGCCGCCGTACTACCACCCGGGCCGGGACTCCGAAGAGATCCAGTACATGCATGACCGCCGCAAGAGCCTGGGCGGTTACGTCCCGACCCGCGTGGTGCGGGCGAAGCCGCTGGTGCTGCCGGAGGACAAGACCTACGCGGCCGCGAGGAAGGGCTCGGGCCAGCAGTCGATCGCCACGACCATGGCGTTCGTCCGCATCCTGAAGGACCTGATGCGGGACAAGGAGATCGGCAAGCGCTTCGTGCTGATCGCCCCGGACGAGTACCGCACGTTCGGCATGGACGCGTTCTTCCCGAGCGCCAAGATCTACAACCCGCTGGGCCAGCAGTACGAAGCGGTGGACCGCGACCTGCTGCTCGCGTACAAGGAGTCGCCGACCGGGCAGATGCTGCACGACGGCATCTCCGAGGCCGGCTGCACCGCCTCGCTGATCGCCGCCGGTTCGGCGTACGCGACGCACGGCGAGCCGCTGATCCCGGTCTACGTCTTCTACTCGATGTTCGGGTTCCAGCGCACCGGTGACCAGTTCTGGCAGATGGCCGACCAGCTCGCGCGCGGTTTTGTACTGGGTGCGACCGCCGGACGTACGACTCTGACCGGTGAGGGTCTGCAGCACGCGGACGGCCACTCGCAGCTGCTCGCTTCGACCAATCCGGGCTGTGTCGCGTACGACCCGGCCTTCGGCTACGAGATCGCGCACATCGTCAAGGACGGTCTGCGGAGGATGTACGGCGAGAACGCCGAGGACGTCTTCTACTACCTCACCGTCTACAACGAGCCGATTCAGCACCCGGCGGAGCCTGCCGATGTCGACGTGGACGGCATTCTCAAGGGCATCTACCGCTACCGGGCGGGCGAGTCCGGTGCCGTCCCCGCGCAGATCATGGCGTCCGGTGTCGCCGTGCCGTGGGCCGTCGAGGCCCAGCGGATCCTCGCCGAGGAGTGGGACGTCAGAGCGGACGTCTGGTCGGCGACCTCCTGGAACGAGCTGCGCCGCGATGCCGTCGAGGCGGAGGAGCACAACCTGCTCCACCCGGAGGAGGAGCAGCGCCTCCCGTACGTGACGCAGAAGCTCTCCGGCAGCCAGGGCCCGTTCGTGGCGGTCTCCGACTGGATGCGCTCGGTGCCGGACCAGATCTCGCGCTGGGTTCCCGGCTCGTACACCTCGCTGGGTGCGGACGGCTTCGGCTTCGCCGACACCCGTGGTGCGGCGCGCCGCTACTTCCACATCGACGCCCAGTCGATCGTCCTGGCGGTGCTCACCGAGCTCGCCAAGGAGGGCCGGATCGACCGCTCGGCGCTCAAGACCGCCGTCGACCGCTACCAGCTGCTGAACGTGGCCGCGGCGGACCCGGGTGCGGCGGGCGGCGACGCGTAGGCGTCCGCGGCTGTACGTCCGAGGGCGGCGGGACCCATGGGTCCCGCCGCCCCTCGGCGCTCTACGATGCCGGCATGAAGCAGCAACCAGCACAGATGCGGTGGGAACGGCGTACACAAACGCCCCTGCTGGCGCTCGCGATCGCGTTCGGCATCGCCTACGCCGTGCCGATCGTCGCCCCGGACGCCAACTCCGCGGTGCGCACCGCCTGTACGGTCACCGAATGGGCGGTGTGGGGTGCGTTCGCGGCCGACTATCTGGTGCGGCTGGTCCTCACCCCCGACCGGTGGTTCTTCGTTCGCAGCCACTGGCTGGACCTGCTCGCGGTGCTGCTGCCCCTGCTCCAGCCGCTACGGCTGCTGCGCGTCGTCTCCACGCTGTTGCTGGTCGGGCGGCGGGCCAGGATGGCCCCGCAGATACAGCTGACGACGTACGTGGGCGGCTCGGTGGTGGGTCTGCTGATGTTCGGCTCACTGGCCGTGCTGAGCGTCGAACGGGACGCGCCGGGCGGCAACATCAAGAACCTGGGCGACGCGGTGTGGTGGTCCTTCACGACGATGACGACGGTGGGCTACGGGGATCACGCGCCGACCACCGGGCTCGGCAGGGTGCTCGCCGTCGGGCTGATGCTCTCGGGCATCGCCCTGCTCGGTGTGGTCACCGCCAACATCGCCGCCTGGTTCATCGCCCGCTTCGAGCGGGACGACGTGGAGGAGCGCCGGCAGACCGCCGCGATCGCCGCGCTGACCGATGAGGTCAGGGCGCTGCGCGCGGAGGTCGGCCGGCTCTCCGGGGCCGCGCAACTGCCCGCTCAGGCAGCACCGGCCCCGGACGGGCCGCGGGTGTAGCCGGTACGGCTACTGGAGGAAGACCGTCGGGGCGGACGCCCCGGCCAGCCAGACGATCGCCAGTATCGTGTCGATCGCTCCGAGTACGACGGCGACGAGCGCCGGTACCGGATGTGCGCCGTTCCAGCGGCGGCCCATGCCGAGCCATCCGCAGACGATCGCCACCGGGCCGAGGATGATCCCCAGCACGAAGAACCCGGCGATCGCGCAGATCAGCCCGACGATGCCCAGCGTCGCGCGGTCCGGCCCGCTCCGCGACCACGTCCGGCCTCGCGAGCGGGGGTGCTTGCGCGTACGCGTGGTGTGTCCGAAGCCCGCCATCATCACTCCCAAGGGTTGTCGAACAGGGGGCTCGGACTTCGGGTACCCCGGTTCAGCTCTCCCAGACCTTGAACGCCCTTACCTGGTAGGGAGACTGGGGCAGCCAGGTGCCGCCGCCCGGGTACGTCTCGAACTCGCCCGTCTCCGCGCACTCGGCGGACTGGTAGGTGGTGACGGGTCGTCCGGTGCGGTTGGCGACTGCCTGGGCGGTGGTTCCCGCCGGAAGGGCCACACAGCTCTCGATGTCGATGCCGGTCAGCTCGTACGTCTGGCGGGCGCCCCTGAAGTCCGGTTTCGCCCAGAGGCAGAGCTGGCCCGCCGCGCACGCGCCCAACCGGGGCGGCGAGGCGGCGGCTTGTGTGGCGATGGCATGTGAAGCGGCTGCGTGTGAAGCGGCGGCATGTGAGGCGCCGTGGGCAGGGGCTTGCGGCAGCAGTGCGGCTGCGGCCAGGACAAGCGCGGCAGCAGCGGTGACGGTCTTGCGCATACGGATCAACCCCCGTGGTCGTGCGGATCAGTTGTCCGCACCCTGACCCGCCCGGCAGCTTCGGCGGAAGACCACCCGGCCGGGTCCACCCGGATAGGCGACAGCCCCGCCGGAACCGCCCGGCGGGGCTCTCGTACGTACGCGGTTGACGTCAGATGTGGGCCGCGCCCGCGCCCATGTCGGCGTTCGCACCACGCTTGGTGAACAGCGCGACGACGGCCGCGACCACCGCGACCACGCCGGCCACGGTGAAGGCCAGCCCCATGCCGGACATGAACGTGTCGTGGATGACCCCGCCGATCCGATCCGCCAGGTCCGGCGTCATCCCCGGAGCCTGAGTGAGCTCGGCCAGAACGATGCCGAACTCGGCCGCCTGCTCCAGCTTCGGGTCGGCCGGAACGGGGATGCCGGCCGACTGCCAGTTGGCGGCGAAGTCGGCACTGACCTTGGCGGACATGACGGCGCCCAGTACGGCCGTACCCAGCGCCGCCGCCGACCTGCATCGCGGCCTGCTGGAGACCACCCGCGACACCGGACAGCTCCAGCGGGGCGTTGCCGACGATGACCTCGGTGGCACCGACCATGACCGGCGCGAGGCCGAGACCGAGCAGGGCGAACCAGAGGGACATGGCCAGCGTGCCGGTGTTGGTGGTAAGGGTGATCATGCCGAGCATGGCGACTGCCGTGCAGACCATGCCGCCGACCAGCGGAATGCGCGGGCCGAACTTCGTGATCAGCGCGCCGGCCAGTGGCGAGGAGACGATCATCATGGCCGTCAGCGGCAGCAGGTGCAGGGCCGCTGTCGACCGGGCTGAGGCCCTTGACGCCCTGGAGGTAGAACGTCACGAAGAACAGGCCGCCCATGAAGGCGAAGGCCATCAGAACCATCAGCACGACACCGGCCGACAGCGGGACGGACCGGAACATGCCCAGCGGGATGAGCGGTTCCGCCACCTTGGTCTCCCAGAAGGCGAACAGGGCGAAGAGCAGAGCCGCGCCGCCGAGGAAGCCCCAGGTGTTGGCGCTGCCCCAGCCCCACGACTCACCGGCCTTGATGATCCCCCAGATGAGGGAGGCCATGGCGCCGGAGAGCAGAAGGATGCCCGGCAGGTCGAAGGACCTCGGCGCCTTCTCCGCCCGGTGGTCCCGGAGGATCACCAGGCCGGAGACCAGGGCGACGACATCGTCCGGCACGTTGATGAAGAACACCGACTGCCAGCTGACGTGCTCGACGAGGAGGCCGCCGACGGTCGGGCCGCCCGCGGTCGAGGCGCCGATGACCATGCCCCAGATATGCGTCTATGGCTGCTGCCAGGGGCCGATCGGCAGAGACGGCCGCCGCGCGGCTGTCGGGGGCCGCTTTCCTGGCGCGCGCGGGACGCTCGAGTCGGCCGCGATGATTCGCCTGCAGCTTCTTGACGGCCATCTCCACCTCGTACCGGGACTGCTGGGTGGCCGCCGCATGCTCGGTCACCGCGGCCTGGACGGCGGCCGAGACAGCGAGCCACGGCTTCCAGGCCTCGGCCGAGTAGTCGCGTCCCTTCAGCTTGGCGCGTTCGGCGCTGGTATTGCGCTGGAGTGCGACTAGTGGTGCATACGGAGTGCTACCGCTTGCACACCCAGTGTGACCCACCTAGCTTCGTGATCAGCGAGTACCTGCCCGCGCTTCGTTCGGTTTACGTAACTGATGGAGTCCGCGCAAATGCAAGCCAATTCCACCAGTCCGGCTGCCGGGATATGTGCCACCTAGCCGACTGTACTGCCGCACGACCGGATTGCGGTCTGCACCGAGAGCCAAGGAGAAAACCATGAAGAAGACGATTCTTGTCGCGGTGTGCGTGGCAGCGGCTACAGCATTCCCGGCAGTGCCCAGCCAGGCAGCTCAGACCGTACTCGTTGTGGATGACAACGGAGTGCAATGCCCGGGTGCACCTTTCACCACGATCCAGGCAGCGATTACTGCGGCCTCGCCAGGAGATGAGATCAGGGTCTGCGCCGGAACATACAACGAGGTTGTCACCGTGAACAAGGCGAATTTGCGGTTGGTCGGACCGGCCGCCGCCCCCACAGGGACAGCGTGCCACCAGGCGGGAGCTCCGGATCCGTCCAGACAGGCGATCATTCAGTCGGCGAACGGTTCAGGCAGTGTCCGCTTGGCGGAGAACGGCATCAGGTTCTCCCGCTTCACCATTCAAAACAATACCTCCAGTTATGGCATTGTCACGAGTGCGGCACACTCGGGCCACCAAGTACGGCAGAACGTGATCCAGGACAATGTATTCGGAGTCTATTTCAACTCCAGCGGCACAGACCTTTCCGAGGTTGAACAGAACTGTATCCGCCAGAACAATGAACCCGGTTCTGCAAGCGGCAACGGAGTCTACTCGGACGCGGGCCTGAAGAACGCGGACATCGAAACAAACACCTTTTCCGGTAACGAAAACTCTGGTGTCCTTCTGGACGCACTGACACCCGGAGGAGTCGACAATGTCAGAGTAAACAGAAACACCTCCTTGGAGGATAGAGCCTTTGCGTTCATCTTCAAGTCCAGCAACGTCTCCCTAGGGAGTAACATCATCCAGGACAACTTTGGCGCCCCCGGGATCTTCTTCGGCGACAGCAACACGAATTTGAGGATCACCTCCAACACCATTGAGAGAGGCTTCCTAGGCGTGCGGGCCAACGCCTTTGGCCTTACGCCTAACGCCAACGTCACCATCACCGGCAACATCATCAGAAATTCCGAATCAAGCATCGTCGGCCACGGCATCAGCGTGGCAGCGAACTCCCTCACGAACTCCGTCATTTCCCGGAACAGCGCCAGCGACAACGCGGGCGACGGCATCCGCATCGATGCCGGCGGCAACGGGGGAAACACCATCGACTCCAACGTCGCCCGCCGCAACGGCATGCTCGACTGCCGCGACAACACCAGCGGCACCGGCACCGACGGCACGGCCAACACCTGGATTCGCAACATTGGCCCGAACGCGGCCCCCCCTGGCATCTGCCTCTAGCCTCGATCTTTCGTGACGGTCCGCTGGTTGTCTTGAGTTCTGGCGGGCCGTTTCGGCTTGTTGGGCTGCGAATGGGGATGCCGCCGGCCCGGCTGTCGTGCCGGGTGGGCGCCTGGTTCCACGGCTCCGGTTGTGGGGTGCTGGTCGTAGGGGCGGTGATGTGGCTGGTCAGCCGGGGTTCGGCAGGAGCTGGAGTCGTTGGTTCGCGCTGGTGATGATGGCGGTCCAGGGTTAGTTAGTGTTCGGCGAATCGCAGGCTTGCCGGTAGTCAGATCGCACCCCCAGCACGGAAGACAGAGAAGGCCACGTGTCCGAGTCCGGCACCGGCGGTCGCCTCACGGAAGAGCATCGCGCTCGGTTGGAATTCGCCACCATGCGGTGATGACGGACCAGCCACCGGCCCCACCGGCGGGGCTGCGCGAGCTCAAGAAGCAGCGCACGCGTGTCGCGCTGCTGCGCGTGGCGCTCGAACTCTTTACGACCAAGGGGTACGAGCAGACGACCGTCGACGAGATCGCGGACGCGGTCGAGGTCTCGCAGCGCACGTTCTTCCGCTACTTCGCGAACAAGGAAGAGGCGGCGTTCGCCGTCCAGGACCTGGTGGAGTCGCACTTCTACGCCTCACTGTTCGAACGTCCGCACACCGAAAGCCCTTTCGAGGCGATGCGCAACGCCGTCCTGAGCTCGTGGGAGACCATCGGCGAGGCCATCGCCGAGGTGGTGCCGGTCGAACTGCACATGCGTACGTATCAGTTGATCGAGTCCACGCCCGCGCTGCTCGCCGTCCCCCTGCGCCGCTCCACCGAGCTGGAGGAGAAGATCGCCCGGCTGATCGCCGAGCGCGAGGGGCTGGACGTGGACACCGACCCACGCCCCCGCGTCGCGGTCGCGGCGTTCAGCGGGGTGATGCGGGTGACGGGGCGGCTCCGGGGGCAGGGCCAGGACGCCAGCATGGAGGCGATCCGCAGTCTGACGGAGAGTTACCTCGACCATCTGGGGCCATCGCTCGCGGCGAACTGGCGTACGCCCGATACGCACACAGAGTGACGTAAATCGCGGCGCGGTGCCCTGAATTGCCCCGATCCCCTTGCTGGAAACGTGACGTTGCTTACCCAGTGCACGGAGGTCGCGCTGCGTCTCCTAGGGTGTTCGGCAGTGACTTACTTCGGCTCCTCCCCCACCCTCACCGCCTGGCGTGCGCTGCTTGCCCTGGCCGTGGTCTTCGTGATGCTGGCGACGACCGGATGGACGGCCGTACGCCACCAGCGGATCGAGCCCGAGCCGCGCCTCGCCGCACTCGCGGAGTGGGAGCGCGGCTCGATCGACGGACACGACCTGCCGGATCCGCTGTCGACGCCTGAAGCGGTGGACCGCTTCTTCGACAGCCTCGGCGTACAGCAGCGGACCTGGCTCGCCGACCGCCATCCACTGGTCGTCGGCAACCTGGACGGTGCGCCCGTCACCCTGCGCTATCACGCGAACCGACGGGCGCTCGTCATGGCCCGCAAGACCGAGAAGCAGCGCACCCGCGACTCGCGGCTGTCGCCCGCCGGACGGCACGAGGCCGGGCGCCGCCAGCACCGCTTCGAATCGCTCCTGCGGCACGGCCGGCAGATCCTCTCCTTCGACCCCACAGGAGCGGGCCGGGCCGCCGAGGTCTTCGGCGACCTCGAGCGCGCGGAGCGCGTTTCCGTGGTGGTGCCCGGCGTGGACACCAACCTGCTGACCTTCGAGAAGACCAGGCGCCGCTACACCGCGCCGGTCGGCATGGCGCAGTCGCTGTACATCGCCGAGCGCACGTCGAGCCCCGGGACCCGGACCGCCGTCATCGCCTGGGCCGACTACACCGCACCCGTGGGCCTGGGCATGGACGCGGCCATCGGCAGACTCGCCAGGGACGGCGCGGAGCGGCTCGAAGCGACGGTCACCGCCCTGCCCGGGCAGCCGAACGTCGCCCTCTTCTGCCACAGCTACGGATCCGTGGTGTGCGGCGTCGCCGCCCGCCGGATGCCCGCCCGGGTCACCGACATCGCGGTCGCGGGCAGCCCCGGCATGCGGGTCGAGAACGCCGAGGAGCTGGGCACGCGGGCTCGTGTGTGGGCCATGCGCGACGCCGACGACTGGATCGCGGACGTGCCGTACCTGGCGGTCGGTGGGCTGGGCCACGGGGCCGACCCCGTCGCTCCCGGCTTCGGCGCCCGGATACTCTCCGCTGACGGCGCGGTGGGTCACGCCGGCTATTTCGAGCCGGGCACCAGGAGTCTCGACAACTTCGCCCGCATCGGCGTCGGTTCGTACCGCACCGTGAGCTGCGCGAGCGCCAACCCGGCCTGCGGCAGTGGAGTTTACGGCGCTGAAGGCATCTGACGCGCGTAGAAGACGTCCCCAGGTGCGGACATCGCGCCGCGCTGCGAGGGGGACGGCGGGGGCGCGTGCCGCTTACGATGAGCCGCATGGGTGATGTGCTGGCCGGAATTCATGCCGCCTGGGAGTTCGACACGGACTCCGTGCTCATCCGCTTCGAACGGGGCATCCGCACGCCGAAGCTGTTCCAGGCGCTCGGCGAACGCCGCATCCCCCACGAGGCGTTGGCGGCAGTGACCCTCGCCCCGGGAAAGCGGGGCACGGTCGTGCTGCACGCGGTGCCGAGACCGGGGGCCGATCCGCTGATGGAGGCCGCGGCCGGCCAGCTGAAGGAGAGCTTCGACCCGTACCGACTGGTGCTGCCCGCCGAGCGCGAGACGCTCGCCGAGTACTACGCGGACGAACTGCGCGCCGTACTGCCCTCCGAGGCCGGCTCTCCCGCCGACCGCTTCCTGGTTCCGGCGCCCAGCGCGCCGCAGCACTTCAAGGCGTACGACGGGAAGGCCTCCTTCGACGGGTCTCAGGTGTCCTTCCGGTGGTTCTGGACGGGCGCGTCCTCCGCCAAGTGGAAGGCCGGCGACCAGAGTTTTCCGGTGTCGGCGCTCAGCGGCGTCGAGTGGCGCTCCCCCGACGTGTTCGACGGCTACCTGCGGCTTGTCCGGCGTGACGGCAGCGGAGCCGGGACCGCGCCGCAGCCGGCGCAGGCGGACCAGGACCCGGCGGCCGTGGTCTTCGGGCTCGGCTACGGACCGGTCCACGAGTCCCTGCCGTTCGCGGCTGCCGTGCTGCGGGCGGTACGGGACCGGGGGCCCGCCCTCCCCGTCGCGTCGGCCACCCGCCGCGCCCCGGCGGACATCGCCGAGCGCATCCGGCACCTGGGCGAGCTGCACGGCGCCGGTCTGCTGACCGACGAGGAGTTCAGCGCGAAGAAGGCCGAGCTGCTGGCGGAGCTGTAGCCCCCGGGCGCGTGGCGCCCGGGGACCGCCTTCGGCCCGGCTATTCGCGTGCCGCCGCCGTGGACGACATGTCCGGGTAGCGGTCGCCCGCCACCTGACCGGCGATGGGCTCCAGAAGCGCCAGTTCCCCGGCGGTCAGGGTGATCCGGGTGGCGGCGGCGTTCTCCAGCAGCCGGCTGCGCCGGCGGGTGCCGGGGATCGGCACCACGGTGAGCCCGTGCACCGCGGCCCGCTGCTGTACCCACGCCAGCGCCACCTGCGCGGCCGTCGCGCCGTGGGCCGCGGCGATCTTGTGTACGGGCTCCAGCAGCGCCGCGTTCGTCTTCGCGTTGTCGCCGGTGAAGCGGGGCTGCGACTTCCGGAAGTCGCCGTCCGGGAGGTCCTTGCCGGCGTCCGCGAACGCCCCGGTCAGGAAGCCGCGCCCGAGCGGCGAGTACGGCACGAGGGTCACCCCCAGCTCGGCCGCCGCGTCCACCGCGCTTCGCTCGACGTCGCGGCTGAACAGCGACCACTCCGACTGCAGGGCCGCGATCGGGTGTACGGCGTGCGCCTCGCGCAGCTCCGCGCCGGTGACCTCGCTCAGCCCCAGCTGCCGCACCTTGCCCTGCTGTACGAGTTCGCCCATCGCTCCGACCGACTCGGCCAGCGGCACCGCCGGGTCCCGGCGGTGCATGTAGTAAAGGTCGATGACCTCGGTGTTCAACCGCCGCAGACTCGCCTCCACCGCCTGCCGGATGTACCCGGCGTCGTTACGTACGGCCCGGTACTCCGGGTCGTCGGTCCGCTCGATGGCGAACTTCGTGGCGAGCGTGATCTCGTCGCGGTGCGCGCCGACGAAGGGCGCGAGGAACTCCTCGTTGGCCCCGCGCCCGTACACGTCGGCCGTGTCGAAGAGCGTGACACCGACCTCCAGCGCCGCCTCCAAGGTGTCGCGCGCCGCGGCCTCGTCCGTGTCGCCGTAGAACTCGCTCATGCCCATGCAGCCGAGCCCCTGCACGCCGACCTGCGGGCCTTCCCTGCCGAGTTCCACTGTTGCGATCCTGTTGTCAGTCATGAGGCTCATGCCCTTTCCGACGCCCGCCGGGCGTCAGCATAGGAATCGATCTTGTGGTCCAGTACGGCGAGCGTGCCGTGCAACTCCGCGATCCGTGCCCGTACATCACGCCTCGTCCGCTCCAGCAGCTCCTGGCGCGCCTCGAATGTGTGCTCGCCCTCGCGTACGAGTTCGGCGTAGCGCACCATGTCCGCCACCGGCATCCCGGTCAGCCTCAGCTTGGTCACGAAGGCGAGCCAGTCCAGGTCGCGGTTGGTGAAGCGGCGCTGGCCGGTGTGCGACCGGTCCACGTGCGGCATCAGTCCGATCCGCTCGTACCAGCGCAGGGTGTGCGCCGTCAGTCCGGTCAGGGCGGCGACCTCGCTGATCGTGTAGCGGTCGCTGCCCTCGGAGCGGGGGTGTGCCTGGGGCGCCGCACAGACGTCCGCGCGGGAAGTGCGGGAAGGGGTGGTCGTGGGCGGGCTCTCCGTCACGGTCATGTCCCCCACGCTAGGACGTTCGAGTGCACTCGAAGCAAGCGAAAACATAAGGCGCTCCTGAGCGCGGCCGGTCTAGCCTTCTGGGTCATGAGCCATGCACGCCGCGCGACCGCGCGGGACGCCGTCGAAGTGGTCCGCCTGCGAAAGGTCATGCAGGACTCACTCGCGGGGCCCCACCCCGACGTCAGCTGGCAGCCGGCCTCTGTCGAGGCTCTGCGCACCAAGCTCGCCGACCCGGACGGTGATCTCACCGCGTTCGTGGTCGACCATCCCGAGCGGACGGGCGGGCTGGCGGCCTGTGCGGTCGGCACGATCGAGTACCGGCTCGGCGGGCCCGTCAATCCCGACGGGATGGTGGGCTATGTCTTCAGCGTCGCGACCGACGAGGACCAGCGGCGCCGCGGGTACTCCCGCGCCTGTATGGAGGGGCTGCTCGGCTGGTACCGCGAGCGCGGCGTCCGCAAGATCGACCTGCGCGCCTCGGCCCAGGGCGAGCTGCTGTACGCCTCGCTCGGCTTCGTGCGCACCCCCGATCCCGCGATGCGGCTCACCCTTTAGTCTCGTACGCATGGACAGCCTGCGGATGATCGAGAACTGGCCGGTGCCGACCGCGGCGGCCGCCGTCGTACGAGCGGACGGAACCGTCGCCGGCAGCCACGGCCCCACCTCGCACCGCTTCCCGCTGGCCTCGGTGACCAAGCCGCTCGCCGCCTACGCGGCGCTCGTCGCGTACGAGGAGGGGGCGATCGAGTTCGGCGAACCGGCCGGCCCCGAGGGCGCCACGGTCCGCCACCTCCTCGCCCACACGTCCGGCCTGGCCTTCGACGAGCACCGCGTCGTGGCACCCCCCGGTCAGCGGCGGCTGTACTCCAACGCGGGCTTCGAGGTGCTCGGCGACCACATCGCCAAGGCCACCGACATCGCCTTCGCGGACTACCTCCACCAGGCGGTCCTCGAGCCGCTCGGCATGACCGCCACCACTCTCGAGGGCTCCCCCGCCAAGGACGCCGTCTCCACCGTCGACGACCTGGTCCGCTTCGCCGCCGAACTCCAGGCACCCCGGCTGCTGGACCCCCGCACGGTCGCCGAGGCCACCTCGGTCGTCCACCCGGGCCTGAAGGGGGTACTGCCCGGCTACGGCCACCAGTCCCCGAACGACTGGGGCCTCGGCTTCGAGATCCGCGCGTCCAAGTCCCCGCACTGGACGGGCGCTTCGTCCTCCCCGCGGACCTTCGGGCACTTCGGGCAGTCCGGCACGTTCCTGTGGGTCGACCCGGAGGCCGGCGCGGCGTGCGTGGCGCTCACGGACCGGGCGTTCGGCCCCTGGGCGGTCGAGGCGTGGCCGCCCTTCACGGACGCGGTCCTCGCGGAGCTGCGCTCAGCCTGACAGCTCCCAGAGCAGCACCTCGGCCGGTGCGACTGCCAGGATCTCGAGGTGGTCGGGGTCGTCGGGGTCGTTGAGCGCCGTGATGCGTGCCGAGTCGCCGTCGTCCAGCAGCTCGCCGCCGAGCCGGACCGGTCCCCGCACCACATGCGCGTACACCCGTGGCGCCTCGGGCACCGCCGTCCGTTCGCCCGCCGACAACCGGCGGACGTGCAGCACGGCGTCCGCCGCCGGGACGGCGTACGGGGTGCTGTCCGCGATGCCGTGGACGATGTCGTACGCGGGGTCGCCGCCCGGCTCCAGCGGCGCTAGCCACATCTGCACGAAACGCACCGGAACCGGCCCGTCGTTGCGCTCCGCATGACGGACACCGGACGCCGAGCTGAGCCGTTGCACGTCTCCGGCGCGGACCACGGTGGCGTTCCCGGCCGAGTCGCGGTGAGTGAGCTCGCCCGCGGCGACCCAGGTGACGATCTCGGTGTGGCTGTGCGGATGCTCCTCGAAGCCGGCGCCCGGTTCGAGGAGCTCTTCGTTGCAGGCGAGTACGGCGCCGAAGCGGAGGTTGTCCGGATCGTAGAAGTGGCCGAAGGAGAAGGCGTGCCGGGAAGTGATCCCAGCCGCCTCGTCCCCGCCCGCGTACCGCTCACCACTGCGCCGCACGTCGATCACTGAAGGCCGCCTCGCATCCTCGCGCGCTCGGTTCCCGGACCCCGGGAGATGCACCATGGTGGCCACGGTAGACCCGGGACACCGCGCAGCCCTTCCGATAAGGCAGTCTTGTCCACGTGCCCCAACCCGATCCTGAGCATCCAGTAGCGCCCGTCGCCCATCCGCATACCGCGACCCTCCGCCGGCTCGAGAAGTCGTCCGGCCGGCTCGCCGCGAACGCGATCGCCCGCATGGACGAGACGCTGCCCTGGTACCGGGCGATGCCCCCGGAGAACCGGTCCTGGATCGGCCTGGTAGCCCAGGCCGGTATCGCCGCGTTCACCGAATGGTTCCGGCACCCCGAGACTCCGCAGGCGATCTCCACCGATGTCTTCGGTACGGCTCCGCGCGAACTCACCCGCGCGATCACCCTGCGCCAGACCGTCGAGATGGTGCGGACCACCATCGAGGTGATGGAGTCCGCGATCGAGGAGGTCGCGGCGCCCGGTGACGAGTCGATCCTGCGCGAGGCGCTGCTCGTGTACGCCCGGGAGATCGCCTTCGCGACGGCCCAGGTGTACGCGCAGGCGGCCGAGGCTCGCGGGGCCTGGGACGCCCGCCTGGAGTCCCTGGTCGTGAACGCGGTGCTGTCCGGCGAGGCCGACGAGGGGGCTCTGTCCCGGGCCGCGGCGCTCGGCTGGAACTCGCCCGAACATGTCTCGGTCGTCCTGGGCACCGCTCCCGACGGCGACAGCGAGCTGACCGTCGAGGCCATCCGGCGGGCTTCCCGGCACGCCAAACTCCAGGTTCTCACCGGGGTCCTGGGGGACCGCCTGGTCGTCATCGCGGGCGGCAGCGACAACCCGCTGCATGTCGCGAAGGCGCTGATCGGTCCGTTCGCCGCCGGCCCGGTGGTCGCGGGGCCCGTCGTACCCGACCTGCTGGCGGCCACCAGGTCGGCGCAGGCCGCGGCGGCCGGGCTCAAGGCGTGTTCCGCGTGGCAGGACGCTCCGCGCCCGGTCCTCGCGGACGATCTCCTGCCGGAGCGCGCGATCGCCTCGGACCCTGCTGCGCGCGAGCAGCTGGTGGAGGAGATCTACAGACCGCTCGAAGAGGCGGGCTCGGCGCTGCTGGAGACTCTCAGTGTCTATCTGGAGCAGGCGAGCAGCCTGGAAGGCGCCGCCCGGATGCTCTTCGTTCACCCCAACACCGTGCGCTACCGGCTCAGACGTGTGACGGACGTCACCGGTTGGTCGCCGTCCGATGTACGATCCGCGTTCACACTGCGGATCGCCCTGATCCTGGGGCGTCTGGCCGACGGAGATCCCCAGTCCTAGACTTTTGTCGGACACCAACAATTCCCCCGACGGTTCTTCGTCCCTGTCCCCACGGGCGCCGCGGACCGTCCACAAGAGAGAGTGTGAGGGTGCTCGTACTCGTCGCTCCCGGCCAAGGCGCCCAGACGCCCGGCTTCCTGACTCCCTGGCTCGATCTCCCCGGCGCTGCCGACCGCCTCGCAGGCTGGTCCGGCGCCATCGGACTCGACCTTGCCCACTACGGCACACAGGCCGACGCGGACGACATCCGCGACACCGCGGTGGCTCAGCCGCTGCTGGTCGCGGCCGGTCTGCTCTCGGCGTCCGCGCTGGACGCGCCGGCCTTCGGCGCGGTCGCCGGCCACAGTGTCGGTGAGATCACCGCCGCCGCGTTCGCCGGTGTCCTCACCGAAGAGGCCGCGCTGCAGTTCGTCCGTACGCGTGGACTCGGCATGGCCCAGGCGGCTGCGGTCACGCAGACCGGCATGTCCGCACTCCTCGGCGGTGAGCCGGAGGACGTCGTCCCGCACCTGCAGAAGCTCGGCCTGACCGCGGCCAACGTGAACGGCGCAGGCCAGATCGTGGCGGCCGGTACGGTGGAGCAGCTCGCACAGCTGGCCGAGGACAAGCCCGAGGGTGTGCGCCGCGTCGTGCCGCTGAAGGTGGCCGGTGCGTTCCACACCGCGCACATGGCCCCGGCGGTCGCGGAGCTCGGCAAGGCCGCCCAGTCGCTCGACGTGGCGGACCCGGCGTTCACGTACGTCTCGAACGCCGACGGAAAGATCGTGGACACGGGCGCCGAGGTCGTCGCCCGCCTGGTCAGCCAGGTCTCCAACCCGGTCCGCTGGGACCTGTGCATGGAGACGTTCAAGGAGCTCGGCGTCACCACGCTGATCGAGGTCTGCCCCGGCGGCACGCTGACGGGCCTCGCCAAGCGCGCCCTGCCCGGTGTACGGACCCTCGCGCTCAAGACCCCCGACGACCTCGACGCGGCTCGCGAGCTCATCGCCGAGTACTCCGCCGCCTAAGGAGCCCGAGAGCATGTCGAAGATCAAGCCCAGCAAGGGTGCCCCCTATGCGCGGATCATGGGTGTCGGTGGTTACCGGCCGACCCGCGTGGTGCCCAACGAGGTGATCCTCGAGACGATCGACTCGTCCGACGAGTGGATCCGCTCCCGCTCCGGCATCGCCACCCGGCACTGGGCCTCCCCCGAGGAGACCGTCGCCGCGATGTCCGTCGAGGCTTCCGGCAAGGCCATCGCCGACGCCGGGATCACGCCCGAGCAGGTCGGCGCCGTGATCGTCTCCACCGTCTCGCACTTCAAGCAGACCCCCGCCGTCGCGACCGAGATCGCGGACAAGATCGGTGCGGGCAAGCCCGCCGCGTTCGACATCTCCGCGGGCTGTGCCGGCTTCGGCTACGGCCTGACGCTCGCCAAGGGCATGGTGGTCGAGGGTTCCGCAGAGTACGTCCTGGTCATCGGCGTGGAGCGGCTCTCCGACCTGACCGACCTGGAGGACCGCGCGACGGCCTTCCTGTTCGGCGACGGCGCGGGCGCGGTCATCGTCGGCCCGGCGAAGGAGCCGGCCATCGGCCCCACCGTCTGGGGCTCCGAGGGCGACAAGTCCGAAACCATCAAGCAGACGGTGCCGTGGGACGACTACCGCAACGGCACGGTCGACAAGTTCCCGGCCATCACGCAGGAGGGCCAGGCGGTCTTCCGCTGGGCCGTGTTCGAGATGGCGAAGGTCGCCCAGCAGGCGTTGGACGCGGCCGGAATCACCTCGGACGACCTGGACGTCTTCATTCCGCACCAGGCAAACATGCGGATCATCGATTCGATGGTGAAGACTCTGAAGCTGCCGGAGCACGTCACGGTCGCCCGTGACGTGGAGACCACCGGCAACACCTCGGCCGCCTCGATTCCGCTCGCGATGGAGCGGCTTCTGGCGACCGGACAGGCGAAGAGCGGCGACACCGCGCTCGTCATCGGCTTCGGGGCGGGTCTCGTCTACGCCGCGACGGTCGTTACCCTCCCCTAGGCACACCGGATCTTCCGGACGTTGCACACCCTCTCTGATACATATCGAAGGAGCGCCCACATGGCCGCCACTCAGGAAGAGATCGTCGCCGGTCTCGCCGAGATCGTGAACGAGATCGCCGGTATCCCGGTCGAGGACGTCCAGCTGGACAAGTCCTTCACCGACGATCTGGACGTCGACTCGCTGTCCATGGTTGAGGTCGTCGTCGCCGCTGAAGAGCGCTTCGACGTCAAGATCCCGGACGAGGACGTCAAGAACCTGAAGACCGTCGGCGACGCCGCGGACTACATCGCCAAGCACCAGGTCTCCAAGGCCTGAGCCTGACGAGCGTTTGTCGCCACCCGGCGGTGGCGCCGTGACAAATTCAGCACCCTCTACACGTGGAGAAAGAATTCCTGTGAGCTCGACCAATCGCACCGTGGTCGTCACCGGTATCGGCGCAACCACACCACTGGGTGGCGACAGCGCATCGACCTGGGAAGGTCTGCTGGCCGGTCGCTCCGGCGTGAAGCCCCTCGAGGGCGAGCGCTTCGCCGACCTCCCGGTCCGGATCGCCGCACTGGCGGCCGTCGACCCGGGCGACGTCCTGCCCCGTCCGCTGGCCCGCCGGCTGGACCGCTCGGCACAGTTCGCGCTGATCGCGGCCCGCGAGGCATGGGCCGACGCCGGCTTCACCGCCCCGGCGGGTGAGGACGAGGCGGTCGCCCCCGAGCGTCTGGGCTCGGTCATCGCCTCCGGCATCGGCGGCGTGACGACTCTGCTCGACCAGTACGACGTGCTCAAGGAGAAGGGCGTCCGCCGCGTCTCCCCGCACACCGTGCCCATGCTCATGCCCAACGGCCCGTCCGCGAACGTCGGCCTCGAGGTCAACGCCCAGGCCGGCGTACACACCCCGGTCAGCGCCTGCGCGTCCGGCGCCGAGGCCATCGGCTACGCCGTCGAGATGATCCGCACCGGCCGGGCCGACGTCGTCGTCGCCGGCGGCACGGAGGCGGCCATTCACCCGCTGCCCATCGCCGCCTTCGCCAACATGATGGCGATGTCCAAGAACAACGACGAGCCCGAGAAGGCCTCGCGTCCGTACGACAAGGGCCGTGACGGCTTCGTCCTCGGCGAGGGCGCCGGTGTCGTGGTCCTGGAGTCCGCCGAGCACGCCGCCAAGCGCGGCGCGAAGGTGTACTGCGAGGTGCTGGGCCAGGGCCTGTCCGCGGACAGCCACCACATCGCGCAGCCCGAGCCGACCGGCCGCGGTGTCGCCGCGGCGATGCAGAACCTGCTGGACAACACCGGCCTGAAGCCGGCCGAGGTCGTGCACCTCAACGCGCACGCCACCTCGACCCCGCAGGGCGACATCGCCGAGATCAAGGCGCTGCGCAAGGTACTGGGCGACGACCTCGACCATGTGGCGATCTCCGCCACCAAGTCGATGACGGGCCACCTGCTGGGCGGTGCCGGCGGCATCGAGACCGTCGCCACGGTCCTCGCGCTGCACCACCGGACGGCTCCGCCGACCATCAACGTCGACGACCTCGACGAGGAGGTCGAGGCGGACGTCGTCCGTGACGAGCCGCGGGCGCTCCCCGAGGGCACGATCGCCGCTATCAACAACTCGTTCGGCTTCGGCGGCCACAACGTGGTTCTGGCGTTCCGTTCGGTCTGATCCGACTGCACATGTGTGAGGCCCGCCCGGTGTGACACCGGGCGGGCCTCACGCGTACGGTGCCCGCGTCACGCGTACCTGCCCGTGCCTGTGCCCGTCAGTCGAAGCTCGCGAAGTACGTCGCCGCCATGTCCTCGGCGCCGTGGCCCTGTTCCTCGGCACGCCGGAGACGTTCCGCGCCGGCCGCCGCGACGTCCAGCCGGACCCCCGCCGCGGTGCCGGCCTCGACGATGAGCCGCGCGTCCTTGGCCGCCGAGGAGACCGAGAAGCTCGGGGTGTAGTCGGCGTCCAGGATCGCGGCGGACTTGACCCGGAGGTAGCCGCAGTCCAGCGGGCCGCCGGAGACGGCATCCAGGAAGCCCCGCGGGTCCACCCCGAGCCCGGCGGCCAGGGCCAGCGCCTCGGCGGTGCCCTGGTTCAGCGTCAGAACCCAGCTGTTGCACACCAGTTTGAGCCGGGTGGCGGCCGCGGAGGAACCGTCGTCGGAGATCCAGACGGTGCGCTGCCCCACCGCGTCGAGGACGGGGCCGAGCGTGTCGCGCACCTCGGCCGGCCCCGCGGCCAGCACCGTGAGCCGGCCTTCCTCGGCCGGCCCCCGGGTGCCGAGGACGGGCGAGTCCACGAACAGCGACTCGTGCGTACGGGCCAGTTCGGCCAGCGCGGGGAGGGCCTCGACGCCGACGGTCGTCGACTGCAGCCACACCGCGCCGGGGCGCAGGGCGGGGGCGGCGGCCGTCATCGTCTCGAGGACCGCCGGGCCGTCGTGCAGCATGGTGAGCACGACATCGGCGCCGGTCACGGCTTCGGCGGGGGTGGCGGCGACACGCGCGCCGTCGGCTGCCAGCGGCTCGGCCCTGTCGTGCGTACGGTTCCAGACGCGGACATCGAGCCCGGCGCGGCACAGGTTGCGGGCCATCGCGGCGCCCATGATGCCGGTACCGAGCACTGCTACGGAGAGTTGGTCGGTCATTGCCCCACGGTAGAGGCTCGCGCGGGCTCGGGCCCGCGCTGACGGACGGAGTCCGTCCCGGCGTCGCGAAGTCTGCGAAGCAGTGCGAGCGGCGCGCGAAGTGTCAGACCACTTGGTGGAGCCACCGCACGGGGGCGCCTTCGCCCGCGTAGCGGAACGGTTCGAGTTCGTCGTCCCAGGGCTTGCCCAGGAGCTTGGCGATCTCTGCCTCTAGGTCGGTCTCGCCGCGGGCCGAGCGGGCCAGGGCCGCGCGCAGCCGGTCCTCGGGGATCAGGATGTCGCCGTGGATTCCGGTGACGGCGTGGTAGATGCCCAGTTCGGGCGTGGAGCTGTACCTTTCGCCCTCCGCGGTGGGGCACGGCTCGGCCGTTACCTCGAAGCGCAGCAGATGCCAGCCGCGGAGCGCGGAGGCCAGCTTGGAGGCAGTGCCGGCCTCGGCCTGCCAGGAGAATTCGGCTCGCCAGGTGCCGGGCGAGGCCGGCTGTCTGATCCAGTCGAGATTCACACGCACGCCGAGTACGCCTGCTACCGCCCATTCGACGTGCGGGCACAGCGCGCGCGGGGCGGAGTGTACGTACAGAACTCCACGTGTCGTCACGGGGACCTCCAGTATGGGACGAGGTTCGCCTTCCCCAGCGGCCTCGATCCCTTACCGCTCCCGAGGTCACCAATAGTAAACAGCATCCGGAGTGAATCTCCTGAAAACGGACAGTATGTGACGTGATGTAATTTACCGGAGCCGCGTGGCTTGACTGCCACGGGGAAAAGCTACCGTGCGCTGGGGGCGCAGGTGTGACGTACCGTCGGTCCAGGGTGTGGCAAGCACCAAGCTTTCACTCAGCAGGACGCCACCGAACCGGTACCGAGGGGGCCAGGGGATGCGGGAGACCGTGCGCAGCGGCCGCGGGCGCGCCGCCGCCGCAGGAGCGACGGCGGCGGTGCTTGTGCTGGTCGGGGCCGTAGCCGGGTGCGACGGGGAGGGTGGCCGGGGCAGCGGACGGCAGGGGTCCACCGCGGGCGGGCGGCCCTCTCCCAAGCCGACGCCGCGCTGGGACCCGAGTCCGGCCTCTATCGCCGCTGTGGGTGACTCCATCACCCGGGGATTCGATGCGTGTTCGGTGCTCTCCGACTGCCCCGAGGCTTCCTGGGCCACCGGTACGGACCCGCAGGTGCGCAGCCTCGCCTCGCGCCTGCTGGGGGACTCGGCGGCGGGCACCCGCAGTTGGAACTACGCGCGGACCGGCGCCCGGATGGCGGACCTCCCCGCCCAGGTGGAGAACGCGGTCGAGAACCGGCCGGAACTGATCACGGTGATGGTCGGTGCGAACGACGCCTGCCGCGACTCGGTCGCCGCGATGACGCCGGTGGCGGAATTCCGTGCCGGCTTCGAGGCGGCGATGAAGGCGCTGCGCAGCGAGCTCCCGAAGGCACAGGTGTACGTGACGAGCGTGCCCGACCTGAAGCGGCTCTGGTCCCAGGGGCGCGGCAATCCGCTGGGCAAGCAGATCTGGAAGCTGGGGATCTGCCGGTCGATGCTGGGCGACGCGGACGACACCGACGGCGTGGCGGACGCGCGGCGGAACACCGTGCAGCGGCAGGTCGTGGAATACAACCAGGCGCTCGGAGACGTCTGCCGGAAGGACCTGTACTGCCGGTACGACGGCGGGGCGGTCTTCGCCTACCGCTTCACGGGTGAGCAGTTGAGCCACTGGGACTGGTTCCACCCCAGCAAGAACGGCCAGAGCCGGCTGGCGGAGATCGCGTACCGCAACGTGACGGCCGGGAAGCCGCCGGCGTAACGGGGACCAGCGCCCCGACGGCTGGGGACCGGCGCGGACCGGACGGTCCAGCGGCCCCGTAGCGGCAGCCGCCGCGGGGCCGGGATACTGCCGCCACCCTACGGAAGGATTCCCGTGCTCCGGATACGCGCCCGGCTGGACGCAGTCGGCATCGTGCTCCTCACCTCCGCCGCCCTCGCCTTCGGGGCGCCGCCCGGAGCGGCAGCGGAACCGGTCGCCCCGCCCACGGTCGAGGAGCAGCGGCTGGCCGGGGCCGTGCCCCGGGAGATCCTGCGGCGGAGCGGATTCGACGCGGTGGCGCCGCACTTCGTGCGGGAGCTGAGCGGGGCGCGGTCGTACGAGGAGGCGGACCGGACCATCGCGCGGCACGGCTCGCGGCTGTGGCAGCGGGCGGTTGACCGGGTGCAGGGCCGGGGGCCGGCGTACGGCGATCTGAGCCGGGACGACGACCGGCCGCTCTACTGGGCCCGGCTGGGGCTGACCGGGGCGCTGCGGGAGTGGCAGCCGCGCTTCGAGGTGTCCGACGAGGCCCGCTCCCGGCTCCTCGACCGGCTGGAGCGGTCGTCACGCGGGCAGGACTCCATCCGCCACCCGCACGGCAAGGGAATCAAGCGGATCCTGGTCACCGGTTTCGATCCGTTCACCCTGGACCGGGACATCCGTATCAGCAACCCCTCCGGGGCCACCGCCCTGGCGCTGGACGGCACGGTCGTACGTACCGCCGACGGCCCCGCGAGTATCGAGACGGCGGTCTTCCCCGTCCGCTGGCAGGACTTCGCAGAAGGCACGGTCGAACGGACCCTGCGCCCCCACCTCTCGAAGGTGGACCTGTTCACGACGGTCAGCCAGGGCCGTGTCGGCCGGTTCGACATCGAGCGGTTCAACGGCGCCTGGCGCGGCGGATTCCCCGACAACCAGAACCTCTCCCGCACCGGGACGGTCCCCGTCGCCGACCCGGCGTCACAGCCGCAGTGGACGACGACCACCCTTCCCTACGAGTACATCGTCGCCGCGGACACCGGGCGCTTCCCGGTGTACGACAACACGTCGGTGACCGAGATCCCGGCGGGGGCGACCGCCCCCGTGGTCAGCCCCACCGGCCCTACGGCCGGTTCCGTGGCGCGGGCCGGCGGTGGCGGCGACTACCTCTCCAACGAGATCGCCTACCGGGCCACCCTGCTGCGCGACCGCCTCGGCCTGGACGGCCTGCCGGGTGGCCATGTGCACACGCCGGTCCTGCAGTTCGGCGCCGGAAACGGTACGGAGGTCACCGACTCCGAGTTCGTAAAAAACCGGCTGGACATCATCGCCCAGGTGCGGGCCGTGGTGACGGTGGCGGCCGGACGGACAGCGGACTCCGGGCCTGCTGCTCCCTGACCGGCTGTCCGGGAGCGACGCCTGAGTGAAGCTCAGCGTGCGGTCGGCGGGTGCGCGTCCTTGCCGAGGGAGAGGGGCGTACCGCCGGCCGGGGCGGCATCGGGGTCTTCCACCAGGTCGCGCGCCATGAGCGTCGCGCCCGCGACCGCGCCGGGCATGAGGAACACGGCCAGCAGCGGGACGAGGAAGGCGAGCACCAGGGGGACGCCGAAGCCGAGGGCCATCATGCGGCGTTCGCGCAGCATCGCGAGCCGGGCCTTCTGTTCCACTCGGCGGCGCTGGAGGGCGACCGCCGTCAGTTCGTGCGCGAGGAAGAAGCCGGAGACGCAGAAACCGATCACCGGAATCACGGTCTGGCCGATGAGCGGGATGAAGCCGAGGGCGAAGAGAACGATGCCGTAGCCGGCGACCCGTACCAGGATCCGCAGGCTGTCCCGTGCGGAGGTCCACAGCTCGCGCCACAGCGGAAGCCCGGACTCCGGCGCCGTGCCGCCCTCCGCGATGTCGACCTGTTCGGAGAGCGACTCGTAGAACGGCTGGCCGATCAGCAGGGTCACCGCGGTAAAGGTGATCACCACGAGGAACAGGCCGAGCGCGAAGACCAGGGCGGTCAGGAAGCCGCGGAGCAGGCCCGGCCAGGGTGAGGACCAGTCGTCGGCGAAGGGCGTGGCCCAGACGGTGAGGTCGTCGGCGCCGTAGCCGAGACCGACGAGGGCGCCGATGTACAGCACAAGGGTGACCAGCCCGGGAAGCAGGCCGAAGCCGAACCAGCGGCCGTGCCGCCCGACCCAGCGCTGGCCCTTCATCAGATAGCCGAAGCCTGTTCCGAGATCACCCATGTGTTCCAGCCTATCCGGAGGCCTCACGCCCGCTTCGGGCGCGTGCCCACCGTGGCCAGGGAGGCGTAAAGGCCCTCTTGTTGCAAGGTGATTGCAGCATGTAAGACCTCGCGTACGGATCATTCCCCTCTTCCGGAGGTACGTGTGGGCATCCCCAGACCCGTCCTGCTGGTCACGGCCGCCGCGGCGAGCGCACTGCTCATCGCACCCCTGCCCGCCATGGCCCGGCCCGGCCCCCGGCACGACGGGCCCGGGCCCGTACGGGAGGGGCAGGACCATCGCACCGAATCGGCCGCCAGAAGCCCGGCCGCCGCGGCGGCGCAGGCGCTCACGGGCACCGTCCCCGACCTCCGCACGGGAGGCGGCTACCCGCGCGAGCGCGTCCTCGGCCCGGTACCGGAGAACCCTGCCGACAAGTCGATCAGGCTGGGCCTGGCGCCGTACCACTCACTGGCTCCCCGGCTGAACGCGCTGCAGAGGCTGGGCGACCGGGTGAGTGTCGAGATCGCGGGCCGGTCGGCCGGTGGCCATGACCTGTACCTGGTGACCGTCACCTCGCCCGAGAGCGCACAGCAGGCTGGTGACCAGGAGCGAATGCGGGAGCGGATCGAGCACTCCCCCGGTTCCGCCGCGAAGGACGAGAAGCTCAGGGCGGCCTACAAGACGCCGGTGTTCATCAACAACAACATCCACGGCAACAAGTGGGAGGGCACGGACGCCGCCCTGAAACTCATCGAGGAGCTCGCGAAGGCCAAGGACAGCAGGACGGTCCGGCTGCTGGACTCCACCCGGCTGTACTTCAACGTCACGGCCAACCCGGACGGCCGCATCGCCGGAACACGCGCGAACGGCAACGGCTTCGACCTCAACCGGGACTTCATCACCGCCACCCAGCCCGAGGCACGCGCCATCCGGCAGATCGCCATCGACAAGCAGCCCGCGGTCATGCTGGATCTGCACGGATACGTCAACGGCACGCTGATCGAGCCGACGACACCGCCGCACGGCGAGAACTACGAGTACGACCTCTTCCTCAAGCACTCGTACGCCAACGCCCTGGGCATGGAGGCCGCGGTCAACGGCCTCGGCTACACGCCGCAGCAGGACGGGGTCGAGCGGGCCGTAATCCCGTTCCGCGACCAGCAGGAGGGCTGGGACGACTGGCCGCCGATCTTCACCCCGCAGTACATGCCGTTCCAGGGCGCGGTCGCGGCTCACACCATCGAGTTCCCGATGCAGGTCAACAACCGGGCGTACGACACCCTGCCGGTCGCGGAGCCGCGGCGCAGGGCCGCCGTCAACACGGACATCGCGGGTGCGGCGATGCGGGCGGCGATCGACTACACGTACGGCCACCGCGGCGCGGTGCTCGCCGACCAAATCGAGACGTTCCGGCGCGGTGCCGCCGGGGCGCGGCAGGTCGAGGTCTCGGAGCGGACCGTGCCGGGGGTGCCGGGGATCGGGCCCGAGGACGTCTACACGACCGAGTTCCCGCGGGCGTACGTCATGTGCGGATCGCCGCGGCCGTCTCGGCGGGTGAACTGTTCGCGCTCCGCGAGATGGGATTCGTGGTGCGGCCGGTGTCCACCGCCGTCCTCAACGCGGGCTTCGACTGGTCGGGTTCCGACGTCCTGTTCGTCACGGCGGGGCTGGACCACGCGGCGCTGAATCCCGCCGCACGGTCGGCACTGGACGCCTTTCTGGCGGGCGGCGGCGCGGTGGTAGGCGGCGGCGGGACGGGAGCGGCCTTCAACGCGGCGGCCGGGCTGCTCGCGGTGAAGCCGGTCGAGGGCAATGGCGACGCCAACGGCGTGGTGCGGGTGACCAACGCGGGCGGCCCGATCACCGGCGGCGCCCCGGCGCACACCTTCGTCTATTCCCCGCTGTGGTTCACCGATCTCGGTCCGGGAGTACTCGCGGACCAGTCGTACGGGCCGGGGAACCCGCTGGTGTCGGGCCACTGGCGGGCGCTGCAGAACGGTACGGGCGGTCCGGCGAACGCGGCCGGGAAGGCGGCGGTGGTCAGCGGCACGGCGGCGGGCGGCGCCCGGGTGGTGCTGTTCGGCACGGAGCCGCTCTTCCGGGCCCACCCGAAGGGGGTCTTCGCCCAGGTCGGACGGGCACTGCTGACCTCGGGCAGCTGACCCCGGGCGGCTGATGACGGAACGCGACGAGGGCCGCACCCCGTGACGGGATGCGGCCCTCCGACGTACTGGCCGTGCATGATCCGCGCTGTGCGTCAGGCGACGACGGAGAGCTCGACCTTGATGTTGCCGCGGGTGGCGTTGGAGTACGGGCACACCTGGTGGGCCTTCTCGACCAGCGCCTTCGCGGTGGCCTCGTCCACGTTCGGGATGGTCGCCGAGATCGCGACCTCGAGGCCGAAGCCGCCGGCCTCGGTCTTGCCGATGCCCACCTTCGCGGTCACGGTCGAGCCGGAGATGTCGGCCTTCTCTGCGCGGGCGACAACGCCGAGCGCGCCCTGGAAGCAGGCGCTGTAGCCGGCCGCGAAGAGCTGCTCCGGGTTGGTGCCGTTGCCACTGCCGCCAAGCTCCTTCGGCGGGTTGACGACGACGTCGAGCTTGCCGTCGTCGCTGGCGACGCGGCCGTCGCGGCCGTTCTCGGCGGTGGCGACGGCGGTGTAAGCGACGGCTATGTTCTCGATGGACATGTAGAGGCTTCCTCCTGTGGTTCGCCGCGACTCGCGCCCACGATCGCGACGGCTGGGGTTGAGACTATCGGGTGAAAGAAACGATCATCTTCCCGGTGTTCTCGCCGCGGAGCATGCCGAGGAAGGCGTCCACCGCATTCTCGACGCCCTCGACGACGGTCTCCGTGTGCTTGAGCTCGCCGGAGCGGAGCCAGCCCGAGACCTCTTGGACGAACTGCGGCTGGAGCGCGGCGTGGTCGCCCACCAGGATGCCCTGCAGTCTCAGTCGCTTTCCGATGGCCAGCGCGAGATTGCGCGGACCGGGGGCGGGCTCGGTGTCGTTGTACTGGGCGATGGCGCCGCAGAGCGTGGCGCGGCCGTGCACGTTGAGCGAGCCGATGGCCGCTTCGAGGTGGTCGCCGCCGACGTTGTCGAAGTAGACGTCGATGCCGTCGGGGGCGGCTGCGCGCAGCTGCTCCGCGACGGGGCCGTTCTTGTAGTTGAAGGCGGCGTCGAAGCCGTACTCCTCGACGAGAAGCTTGACCTTCTCGTCGGAGCCTGCCGAGCCGATGACACGCGAGGCGCCCTTGATCTTGGCCATCTGGCCGACCTGGCTGCCGACCGCACCCGCGGCGCCGGAGACGAACACGGCGTCGCCCTCCTTGAAGGAGGCGACCTCGAAGAGTCCGGCGTAGGCGGTCAGGCCCGGCATACCGAGCACGCCCAGGTAGGCGGAGAGCGGCGCGAGCGATGCGTCGGCCTTGGTCGCGTGCCTGGCATCCACATCGGCGTACTCGCGCCAGCCGAGGCCGTGCAGGACATGGTCGCCGGCCTCGAAGCCGGGCGCGTTCGAGGCGATGACCTCGCCGACCGCGCCACCGTCCATCGGGTGGTCGCGCTCGAAGGGCGGGATGTAGGACTTCACGTCGTTCATCCGGCCGCGCATGTACGGGTCCACCGACATGTGGAGGTTGCGGACCAGGATCCGGCCGGGGGCCGGCTCGGCGACAGGGGTCTCACGCAGCGCGAAGTCGTCGGGGGTCGGCCACCCCTGGGGGCGGGCGACGAGTTGCCATTCGCGACTGGTGGCGGGGAGTGCGGACATGGGGGCGGCCTCCTTGTATTACTTCACATGGCTAATCATTCGCTACGTGAAACAACCATGCTCTTGGATATTTCATGTTGTCAAGTAAGTGGGTAGGCTGGTCGGCATGGCCACCCATACAGACCCCCTGACCCTCGAGGTCGTCGAGCTCATCGGCACCGTCGTGGCCCGCTACCACGAGGAGTACGACCAGGCGGCGGGCAAGCACCAGCTCACCGGTGCCCAGGCCCGCGTGCTGGGACTGCTGTCCCTCGAGCCCCTGCCCATGCGCAGGGTCGCGGAGAAACTGAAGTGCGAGCCGTCGAACGTCACGGGCATCATCGACCGGCTCGAAACCCGCGGGCTCGTGGAGCGCCGCCCCGACCCGGCCGACCGCCGCGTCAAGCTCGCGGCTCCCACCGCCGAGGGCGTGCGGACGGCGGCCATGCTCGGGGACTCGCTGGAGTTCGCGCGTGCCCCACTGGCCGGGCTGTCGGTGGACGAGCGCACGGTACTGCGGGACCTGCTCAAGCGGATGCTGGGCTGAGCCGGGCGGGAACAGCCCGCTCAGCAGTGGGCCGACCGCCGACAGCCGTACGGCGGCTCGGGCCGGCCTCGGGGGCGGATCTCAGGCCGGACCCGAGATCAGGTGCACCACCAAAGGAACTTGACACAGGTCTCGGTCGGTTCCGGTTCGGGCGGCGGGGCCGGCCGGGACGTACTCGGCTGCGGGGACGGGTCGCCCGCGGACTCGCTCGCATCCGGGTCGGGATCGGGATCCGTGTCCGGGTCCGGGTCCGGATCCTGGGGCGGCGAGGAGGACGGGCTCTCGGTGACCTCGGCGGACTCCGACGGGCTCGGCTCCGCACCCGTGGACGCGCTCGGATCGGCACTGCCCGACGACCGGACCGACGGCTCGGCGGTGACCTCGCCGACCGGCTCGGGGGCCTGGATCCCGGAGGGCTCGACCACGGGCTGCTCCGGCGGCACGTCGTCCTCCTGCACGACGGTCGACGCCCGGTCCTCACCGGGCTGTTCTATCGCCAGCTCCGCCAGGCTCAGCGCCCCGGCGGCGAGGATCAGCCCCAGCGAGCCGAACATCACCTTGCGGTGGCGGCGCCGGTGCGCCCGCCGCGACCGGGAGGCGCGGGCGGCCGCGCGGCCCCGTGCCGCCGGCGGGCGAGGAGAGGCAGCACGGCGATGGCCCGCCGGCTCGACGACTCCCAGATCGAAGTCGTCCTGAACCGCGGGCTCTACGGCTTCCGTTCGCCGGAGCTCCTCAGCGGGGGTCCCGCACCCGGCGCAGGCGAGGGCGCCGTTCAGGTGCCGCCGACAGGCGTGGCAGTAATCCATGGCGCCCGCAGGCTATGCGCCTCAATGACACGAGCGGGAGCCGAGACTGTGAGGGTTTTGTGTGGAAGCGCTGATTCCCCGGCAGCTCCGCAAGCCGGGCAGGATGGACGCCATGACACGTTTCGGTCCACGCGAGTTCCAGCTCGTACTGCTCCGCAGGATGGCGGACCACCAGCCCGAACTGGTCGAAGAAGCCCTGCTGCGTGAACTGGGGGCCTCCCGCGCGGAGATGCGTGAGGCCAACCGCCGCTGGCAGGCCACGGTCCGTTCCCCCCGGGGACGTGGCACGGTGCAGCGCTATCGCTCGGTGCTGGGCGGACCCGAGTCCTCCGGACAGCGGAAGATCGGCGACTTGGAGTGCGAGGCGCTGCTGTGGCCGGTGCCGCTCTGGCCTGATCTGCGCTTCGAGGTACTGACCGCGCCGACCGGCGCGGTGTGGAACGAATGGCTGATCCGCGCACCGGGAGCCACCGGGCCGGCGCTCCACACGCTGGAGGACCTGCGCCCCTGGTCGTGCACGGTCGACGAAGTGGCGCGGGCCTTCGCCCCGGCGCGTCCGATGGAGGGCACCGCCCCCACCCGTTGGCGGCTCGCCTTCACCGCACCGGACATCGAGGGCCGGCGGCACGAAGTGGTCGCGGACTTCACCTGGGGCCTGCTCCAGCGCGTCTCCCGGAAGCAGGACCAGGACGTGTCCCGGAACGCGTTCCAGTAGGTGTGCCGCCCGGCCGTCCCGGTCCCTGTACATGCCCGGGCGAAAGCAGTGACGCGACCGGTACGAGCAGGCCGAACCGTCTCTGGCGAGCCGTCAGCGTCGTTTCCCCTCATCGTGTTACGCGCGAGTAGCGGGGGCATGCTGAGGCCTGGCCGTGAAGAAGACCACCCTTGTGCAGCACCCCCGACCGGCTCAGCCCAGCGCGCGCCTACCACGGAATGCCCCCCACGATGCGGTAACAGGGACGCCGTCCGGCCGTCCGCGTCAGCGCTCTCGGGAGGACCTGCCGTGACCGTCAGTCTTGAGCAGTTGCGCCGCTGCCACCTCGCCGTAGACATGGGGGCCGCCCGGACCCGGGTGTACGTGAAAGGCGCCGGCCTCGTCGTCGACGAGCCCAGCGTCGCCGCCGTGAACACCAGGTCCGGATCGCTTATCGCCGTCGGCGCCTTCGCCGAGCGGATGACGGGTCGTACTCCCGACTACATCCGGGTCGTACGCCCGGTCTCGGGCGGCACGGTCGTCGACATCGAGATGGCACAGCGCATGCTCCGCCACCTGCTCGGCGAGAAGCTCCGCCGCGCCCTGCGCCGCAAGCCGCGACTGCGTGCGGCGGCCTGCAACCCGCACGGCAGCGACCCGCTCGCCCAGCGCGCCGCGGTGGAGACCCTGGTGGGCCTCGGGGCGAGCCGGGTCGAGCTGGTGGACACGCTGATCGCGGCGGCCGTCGGGTGCGGGCTTCCCGTCGAGCAGCCGACCGCCTCGATGATCATGGTGTGCGGAGCCGCCAACACTCAGGTCGCGGTGCTGTCGCTGGGCTCGATCGTGACGGCCGAGCGCATGCCGGTCGGCGGCAACGCGATCGACCACGCGATCGTCCAGCACCTGCGCCACCAGCACGAGCTGATGCTGCCGAGCCAGGCGGTACGGCCGCTGCAGCTGGCCCTGAGCGGCAACGGCCTCACCCGGCAGGGTCCGGCTCGCACCGAGATCCACGGCCGGGACGTCGCCACCGGGCTCCCCCGCTCGGTGCATGTCGAGACGGCCGCCGTACGCGACGCGCTCCACACCCCGCTCACTGCCGTACTCGACGGCATCGGCAAGGTGCTCCGAGACTGCCCGCCCGACCTGGTCGCCGACCTCTCCGACCGGGGGATCATGATGGTCGGCGGCAGCGCGCTGCTGCCGGGTCTGGACGAGATGCTGAGGAACGCCACCGGCATGCCCGTGCACATCGCGGAACGTCCGGACGTGTGCGCCGTGCTCGGACTGGGCGCGATGATCGAAGGCAAGATCACACCGATGGTTCTCGAGTCGCTGGCCGAGTGACGGCAGGGCGCGCCCGGCATCGTCGATCCGGCGCGCGGCCGGACCGGTCCGGCGGCTCCACTCGGCTCCGGGCGGCACCGGCAGGCGTACCGGCCGGCGGAGCGCCCGGCCGGCACGACGGGCGGGGCGCGGCTTCGCGCCTCAGCCGCGGGCCGCCCGCAGCGCGATCCGCGTGTTCGACTGGGCGACGCCCGCGTCCCGCTTCAGCATCCGCAGCAGTGCGTCCAGCGCCGCGGGATCGGCGGCCCTCGCCCGTACGAGATAGTCGTGCTCACCGGTCACATGCACCACTTCGGTGATACCGGGAAGCTTCAGCACCGCCTTCTCGAAGTCCTCGCCCTTCGTGTCGAGCCTCAAGGTGACGTCGATGAAGACGACGAGTCCGGGGCGGCCGTCGGCGGCCGGATCGACGAGTGTGGTGAAGCCGCGGATGACCCCGTCCCGGAGCATCCGGCGCACCCGGTCGGCGGCGGCGTTCGCGCTCAGCCCCACACGTGCGCCGAGGTCGCGGTAAGAGATCCGCGCATCCCCCTGGAGGATGCCGAGGATGTCCCTGTCCAGCCTGTCCATACCGCGATTGTCTCAGTGCGGGCCGGAAACCGGCCGCGCGAGCCGCGGCCGGGCGCCGACAGTGTCCGGCATGAGTGACGTACTGACGACCGCCTTCGCGGGTGCCGCCGCCGGCCTGGGCGTGGCGATGCCGGTGGGGGCCATGGGCGTACTGCTGATCCAGGAGGGCCTACGGGGGCGGCGCGGAGCCGTCGCCGCCGCGGCGGCGGTCGCGCTCGTCGACATGGCGTACGCGGCGGTGGCGACCGCCCTCGGACCGCTGGTCGCCACCGCCCTCTCCGGGACGGAGGCATGGGTGCGGCTGGTGTCTGCGGTCGTACTGCTGGTCATCGGTGTACGCGGGCTGCTCGCGGCTGGAGACGGTGCCGACGCAGCCGAGCCCGGCCCGGCCGACCGGCCGCCCGCCGGAGAAAGCGCGGGTGCCCTCCGCACCTTCACCCGGTTCGCGGGGTTGACCCTGATCAACCCGACGACCGCCCTCTACTTCGCCGCGCTGACCACCGCCCAGGGCTCGTCGTTGAGCGGCGCCCGGGCGGGAGCGGTGTTCGTCGCCGGGGTCTTCGTGGCCTCGCTGGTGTGGCAGCAGCTCCTCGTCGCGGCCAGTTCCTTCGCGGGCTCGCGCATCTCGACGACGGCCCGCGCGTGGACATTCCGGATCGGGTACGGCCTGGTCGCCCTGTATGCGGTGAAGATCGCCGTGCCCCTGCCGTGGCCCACGTAGGGTACGAGATGTGGCTTCTCCTGCATTGCTCCCCGCACTGCACGCGGGTTCGGACCGTACGGCCGTGCGCTTCGGCGACCGGTCGCTGACCTACGCCGGGCTGGCCGCCGCGGCGGTCGCCCTGGCCACCCGGATCTCCGACGCTCCGGGCGGGCCGCCGGACACGGGCCCGGGCGAGGGGCCGGCCGCGAGCCGGGTCGCGGTCTGGGCCACGCCGACCCTGGAGACCGTGGTCGGCGTGGTGGCCGCGCTGCTGGCCGGCGTGCCCGCCGTGCCGCTGAACCCGAAGACCGGCGAGCGCGAACTGGCGCACATCCTCTCCGACAGCGCACCCTCGCTGCTACTGGCCGGGCCGGACACAGAACTGCCGCCGCTGCCCACACAGTTGGCCCGAATGGATGTCTCGGTCGATGCGTGGGTCGATGTGCCGGCCGATGCCTCGGCCGATGGCGGGGCGGCGCCGTCGGCCCCCGCCGGACCGCTCCCGCCGGAGCCCTCCGCCGACTCCCCCGCCCTGATCGTCTACACCTCCGGCACCACCGGACCGCCCAAGGGGGCCGTCCTGTCCCGCCGCGCGATCGCCTCCACCCTCGACGCGCTGGAGGACGCCTGGCAGTGGACCGCGGACGACGTCCTGGTCCACGCACTGCCGCTGTTCCACGTGCACGGGCTGATCCTGGGCATCCTCGGGCCGCTGCGACGCGGCGGATCGGTGCGGCATCTGGGCCGGTTCACCGCCGAGGGCGTGGCCCGCGAACTCGCGGGCGGCGGCACGATGCTGTTCGGCGTACCGACGATGTACCACCGGCTGGCCGAGCAGGCCGGTTCGGACCCGGAGCTGGCCAAGTCTCTGGCAGGAGCACGGCTGCTGGTCTCCGGATCGGCCGCGCTGCCGGTGCGGGACCACGAGCGGATCGCGGCGGCGACGGGCCGCCGGGTGATCGAGCGGTACGGCATGACCGAGACCCTCATGCTGTGCTCGGTCCGGGCGAGCGCCCCCGCCGACGGCGAAGCGCGGCCCGGCACGGTCGGGGTGCCGCTGCCGGGAGTGGATCTGCGGCTGGTGGACGAGACTGGGGCCGAGGTCACCACATACGACGGGGAGACGATCGGCGAGATCCAGGTACGTGGCCCGAACCTCTTCACGGAGTACCTCAACCGTCCGGACGCGACGGCGGCCGCCTTCGACCACGGCTGGTTCCGTACGGGTGACATGGCGACCCGTGATCCCGACGGCCATGTACGCATCGTCGGCCGCAAGGCGACGGATCTGATCAAGAGCGGTGGTTACAAGATCGGCGCCGGCGAGATCGAGAACACGCTGCTCGACCACCCGGGAGTCCGTGAGGCCGCCGTGACCGGCGAGCCGGACGACGACCTGGGCGAGCGGATCGTCGCCTGGATCGTGCCCGTGGATCCCGGACTCCCGCCATCGGCTGAGGAGTTGGGGACTCACGTGGCCGGTCAGCTCGCCCCTCACAAGCGCCCACGCACGGTTCGCTACCTCGACGAGCTGCCCCGGAACGACATGGGCAAGATCATGAAGCGGGCCCTCCATGACTGACGGCCCGGACGCGGGGCCGCACCGCTGGACGGCGCGTGAGGCCATAGCCGCCGTCGCCGACGGCTTCGTCGAACTCCCCGCCCCGGTCGGGCAGTCGCCGCCGGACGGGCCGCTGGCCTGGGAGGGTTACGACGCCTCACGGGCCCGCGCCTCGCAGCGGACCGGGGAGCGGGAGTCCGTCGTGTACGGCACTGCCGTACTCGGTGATCGCCGGGCCGTGGTGATCGCCTTCGAGTTCGGCTTCCTGGGCGGCTCTATGGGTGAACGGACCGGCGACCGGCTGGAAGCCGCGTACACCCATGCGCGCGAGCACCGGCTCCCGCTCGTCTCACTGGTCGCCACGGGTGGCAGCCGGATGCAGGAGGGCATGCTCGCGCTCGGCCAACTCCAGCGTGTGGCACGGCAGTCGGCGCTCCTGCGCGCGGCCGGACTCCCACAGCTGTCCGTGCTCCGGGACCCGACGACGGGCGGCGGCTGGGCCACGCTCGGCGCGGGCGCGGACGTGATCCTGGCCCTGTCCGGCGCGCAGGTCGGCTTTGCCGGCTCCCGCATACGTCCGCCGGACGCCGACCCGGCGGCGTACAGCGCGGAGGGCCAACTGGCTGCCGGCCATGTCGACGCGGTGGTGCGTCCGGAGGAACTGCGCGGCACGCTGGCGGATTGGCTCGTCCTGCTGACGGGCGGTTCCGCCGCGGGCGGCGGCCCGGGGCGTCCGGCGCCCGCCGGTCGGACGGAGCCCGGTGGTCCGCGCCCCGCGCCGGAGAGCGCCCCCGAAGCCGCCACGGACGCCACACCCGGGACCACGACAGCACCGGGGCCCGCACCCGGGCTCGCGGCCGCACCGGCACCCAGCCGCTCCCACCTCGCGGCCGCCGAGCCTCCGCCCGCCCTGGGGCGGGCTTCGCTGCCCCGTACCGGCTGGGATGCCGTACGGCAGGCCCGGGACGCGGGACGGCCGCGCGCGCAGGCGTACCTGGATGCGTACTTCGACCTCCGCCGGTCCGTCTCCGGGGACCGGTGCGGCGGCATCGACGCCGGGATGCTCTGCGGATTCGGCCTGCACGAGGGCCGCAGCATCGCGTACGCGGCCCAGTGCGGTACCGCCACCCTGCCGGCCGGCTATCGCACCGCCGCCCGCCTGATCCGACTCGCGGACCGGCTGGACATCGCCGTACTCACCCTGGTCGACACCCCGGGCGCCGCCAACGACGCCGAGGCGGAGCGCACCGGAGCGGGCGCCGCGATCGCCGACGTGTTCGCCGCCGTGGCCGCCGCCCGCGTTCCCGTGACGACTCTGCTGATCGGCGAGGGCGGATCGGGCGGTGCCCTGGCACTGGCGGCCCCCGGCAACACCTGGGCCACACCGGACAGTTACTTCTCCGTCATCGCCCCAGAGGCCGCAGCCGCGATCCTCAAGCGCTCGCCGGCCGATGCCCCGGCCACGGCGGACCAGCTCCGGCTGCGTCCGCAGGATCTGGTGGAACTAGGCCTCGTACGCGGAATCGTCGGCCCCATGTAGGGATCGATCACCATATTGGCTCATTACTGGCGCTGCGTCGTGCGGTGGATGATCCGCCTCCGCGTGCCGCGGCGCCTGCGTCCGCCCGGCAGCCCGCCGTCTGACCTGCGGGTGCGAACGACAATCGGGCCCCGGCGGCGCCCGCAAGCCCGGCGTTCGTGACGCATGTGGCGGTACGACCAGAAAGCCTCTGGAGCCTCGGCCGCCCCCTCACTAGCGTTTGCGTCACTCCGGACAACCTCGGAGTTTCGTGATCAGAAGGGAACACGGTTCCTATGCGCACGAGAACAAAATTCGCCGTTGCCGCCACTGCGGGAGCCATGGCAGTCCTGGGCGTCGCCGCCCCGACGTCTGCCTCGACGGCGCCGACCGCACTCGAATCCACCATCGCGTCCGAGGCGAAGCAAGCCGGCCTCAGCAAGAGCGAAGTCGCGAGTCTTCAAGAGCAGATCGACAGGCAGCTCGCCACCACCCTCGGCGGCCAGCAGATCGGCGTGAACCAGATCGCCTGGCGCGACGGCAAAGCCGTCATGACCTTCCCGTTACCCGGTGAGAAGAAGGCCCGTGCGGTCGGCGAGGCCGCCGCTCCGCTCGGCTCTCCCAACTGCCGCTATGCCTGGACCTGTCTGTACGAGCACTCCAACTGGGACGGACGCCGTCTGACCTGGTCCGACTGCAACTTCGAGAACCTCGCCAACTGGGGTTTCAACGACCAGACCACCTCCTGGCACAACAACCAGACGCGCGGCACCCGGACCACCGTCTACAACTGGACGGGCAGCTCATGGGCCCAGCTGTGGGTGTCCACCGCGCCGTCGGCCTCCTCCAACGTCGGCAGCGCCAACAACGACAAGGCGGACGGTCTCTGGGTCTGCTGAAGTCGGCCCCCTCCCCGCGCCGACCCCTCCTTCGCCCCCCAGGAGCGGCATGCGCGACACCGGCCCCCTCGGTCCGCCTCCCCGCGCGGCCGTGGGGGCCCCGGTGTCGCGCCAGGGCTGAGGAACGTACAGGACGGGAACGGAGCATGGGCGGCAGACTGGCAGCCATGACGGTCAACATCGAAGAGCAGCTGTCCCGCATCGACGACCACTGGAACCCGCGCATCGTCGCGAGGGTCAACGACTACGACGTCAAACTCGTCAAGGTACAGGGCGAGTTCGTCTGGCACACGCATGAGGACACCGACGAGTTCTTCCAGGTCGTCAGTGGCCGGCTGACCATCCGGCTCAGGGACCGGGATGTCGTCCTGGCTCCCGGCGAGCTGTTCGTCGTCCCGCGCGGTGTCGAGCACTGCCCGGTGGCCGACGAAGAGACCGTGATCATGCTGTTCGAACCCACGGGCGTGGTCAACACCGGTGACGCGGGCGGACCGTTGACCAGGCCGGTCGTCGCCGCGGACTGAGGCGCGATCGTACGCTCAGGGCTGGGGCGACCTCGCGTCGTACCGGGCGAAACCGCCCCGGCCCAGGGCGAGCAGCCCCACCGCGACCACGCAGGCGATTCCGCCGCCGGTCACGGCCACGGCCGGCGAGGTCAGATCGGCGGCCGCCCCCGCCAGGAAGTCACCGAGCCGGGGCCCGCCCGCCACCACCACGATGAAGACGCCCTGCAATCGGCCGCGCATCTCGTCCGGAGTCGCGGCCTGCAGCATGGTGGAGCGGAACACCATGCTGACCGTGTCCGCGCACCCGGCGACGGCGAGGAAGAACAGCCCGAGCCACAGACTGCGGGTCAGGCCGAACACGGCGATGGCCAGACCCCACGCGGCGACGGACAGCAGGATCGCCAGTCCGTGCCGGCGGATCCGGCCCTGCCAGCCGGAGAACACCCCGCCGAGCAGCGCCCCGACCGCCGGCGCGGCGACCAGCAACCCGACGGTCTTGGCGTCACCGCCGTACCAGAGCACGGCCACAGCAGGGAAGAGTGCGCGGGGGTGGGCGAGCACCATCGCGCACATGTCGCTGAAAAAGGTCATCCGCAGATTGGGCCTGGTGGCGAGGAATCGCAGTCCGTCGATGACGGATGCGCGGCGCTTCGGTCCCTCTCCGCGCTCCGGGCGCATCGAGGGCAGCCGCCACATCGCGTACAGCGCGGCGCTGAAGGCCACGGCGTCGACGAGGTACGCGGCCTGGTAACCCCACGCGCCGACGATGAGCCCGCCGAGCATGGGGCCGATCGTCATGCCCGCGGTGGTCGTCATGGAGCCGAGCGCATTGGCGGCGGGCAGCTGTTCGGGCGGCAGGAGCTTGGGGATCATCGCGGTCCGGGCCGGGGAGTTCAGCGCGCCGCAGACCGCCTGCAGCGCGACGACGCTGTAGAGGAACCACACCCGGTGGAAGTCGGCCAGCGCTGCCGCGGCAAGCCCCACCGAGAGCGCAGCCGCCCCGGAGGAACTCGCGAGCCCGAGCTTACGGCGGTCCACGGTGTCGGCGACGGCGCCGCCGTACAGCCCGAAGACGACGAGCGGGAGGAGTGAGCACAGGCCGACCAGGCCGACGGAGAAGCTGGACCGGGTGAGGTCGTAGACCTGCAGCGAGACGGCGAGGGCGGTCATCGCCTGGCCGACCCAGGAGATGGTGTTGCCGAGCCAGAGCCGCCGGTAGTGCGGGGAGCTACGCAGCGGTGTCAGGTCGGCGAATATCCGGCCCCGCCGCGGCGGGACCTCACCGCCGTTGCGTTCCTGCCGGCCGTGCGAGGTCTGTGTCACACAGGATGCTAACCGGTGCCCGTGGCGGGCGGGCCGCCTACTGGGCCGGGGCGAGCGCCTGCGGGAGAGCGGCGTGGGCGCCCCGGGAGGTCTGGCGCGATAGAGCCGTCGGTCCGGCCGGGAGGCAGGACTGGAGACCGTCGAGGAGTCGCTGGACGTCCTCGTGCGGCCGGACGACGAGCCGCAGGAACTGGCTGCTGCTCCCCAGCTTGTTGCCGCATTCGCGGACGAAGACGCCGTGCTCGGTGAGCAGTCTGTCGCGCAGCTCGGCGCCGTCCACTCCGTCGGGCAGTTTCACCAGGAGGAAGTTGCCCTGGGAGAGGAAGACCGTGAGGCCGGGTACAGCCGCGAGTGCGAGGGACATGTTGGCGCGGTCGCGGGCGAGCAGGGCCAGGCTCTGGCGGTACTCCAGCGCGTATTCCTTGAGCATGAACACCACGCTCTCCGCGAAGGAGTTGAGGTTCCACTTGGGCAGGGCCCGGCGGACGGTACCGGCGAGGGCGGGGTTGGCCACGAGGTAGCCGAATCTGATGCCGTGGAGTCCGAAGTTCTTGCCCAGACTCTTCAGGACGATGACGTTGGGGCGCAGGGCTGCCTCGTCGGCGACCGACGGGGCCCGCTCGCCGTCGACGAAGTCGATGAACGACTCGTCGACCACCACCAGGTCGAGATCGGCCAGCTCGTCGAGCAGCCACAGCATCTGGTGGCGGCGGAGGAATCCCCCGTCGGGATTGTTGGGGTTGCAGATGACGGCCACCCGGGAGCCGCGGCGGCGGATGAACCGGACGTACTCCTGCGGATCCAGGGCGAAGTCGTGCTCCTCGTGCAGCAGGAACATGTCCACGCGCTTGCCGGTCTCGAGCGGCTGGTCGGTCCAGCGGCCGAAGGTGGGGACGGGGATGGCCAGGCTCTCGCGGACCAGCAGGTGATCGATCCACGTGATCAGTTCGGTGGAGCCGTTCCCCATGGCGACCGTCTGCTGGTTCAGCCCGAGTACGGAACACAGTTCGGCTGTGACGGTGTCGGCGTCGCTCGGGTAGTACTTCAGGATCGACTCCAGCGACCCCTGCATCCGGGCGAACATCTCCGGGGTCGGGAAGTAGGGGTTGCAGGGGATGCAGAAGTCGATCCGGTCGACCTGCGGAACGGCCACCACCCGGTACGGGTCCTGCCGGTCGTCCTGGGCCCCCGGTACCAGGCGGTTGAGCATGGCCCAGGACGGACTGTGTGCGGTGCTGTGCAGCTGGGACACGGCGGGAGGTCTCCTTACGGTCAGTACTTCGGCGCTCGGCGCGGACGGCGCCGGAACAGCAGGACTGCGGCTACCGCGGCTCCGGCGAGAACCGCCGCACCGCCGGCCAGCACGGGGTCGAGGGCGCGTGGCGAGCCGACTGCGGCCGGCTCGGCGCGGGGCACGCTCGGCGGCGGCGTCGCCGGGCCACGGGCGGCGCTCTCGCCGGAACTCGCCCCTGGGCCGACGCTCGCCTCCGCGCTTCCGTCAGCGCTCGAATCAGCGCTCGCCTCGGCCCTCGCGTCACCGTCGGGGAAGACCACGTCGGAGCACGAGTAGTAGGTGTCCGGGGTGTCGGTGTTCCGCCATACCGTGTACAGCACATGGCGACCCGTCAGCCCCGTCGGGAGAATGCCGGTGATCCGGTACGCACCGTCCACCAGTTCCGGATCGGTGACCGTGGCGAACGGCTCAGGCGCCAGGTCGGCCCAACGCAGCGGCACGGCCGGATCGTGGCCCTCCTCGGTCAGGTAGAGGCTGAACGTCCCCCGGTGCGGGATGGTGGACCGGTACGTGAGCGTGAAGCGGGACCCGGCCGTCAGCTCGGTCGCGGGCCAGTCGGACCGCGGGGTGTCCAGCCCCCGGTACGCGCCGATGCCCGCACTGCACAGCTTCCCGTCGGGCACGACCTGACGGTCGCGGCCCGCGACACCGGCCAGCCGGAGGTTGTCCCACGCGTCGAACGGCCGCCCCCCGTTCGCGGCGACGGCCGCCCGGCAGGCCTCCGCGCTCCGGTGCTCCCCCTCGGGTGCGCAGGCGGCGACCCGGCTGACGGGATCGGTTGGCGCCCCGTGCGCGTACGCCGGCCCGGCGGCCAGGGCCGTGAGCAGAAGCGGTACGACACCGGCGAGCCCGGCGGTGGTGGCAGTGCGATGGGCGGTCATCCGTGGCAGACCTCCTTGGCGGGCCCGGCAGCATGCCGTGTATTACGGCCGCGTCACGCCGGCCGTTCAACGGGAGAGGGACGCCTCGCCGCGCGGTCACCCCGGTCACCCGGTCACCCGGTCACCCGGTCAACGCTTCCTGGCTGCGCTCCGGCTGTTCGCGCGGTCTCCTGGGGTCATGGCAGACCACCCGCTGATCCAGTTCACCAACGAACTGATGCGCCTCACCGACAACCTCGATGAGAGCACCGCCGCCGACTTCGTCCAGCGCGTGTACGACGCCGGGCGGGAGGCGGGCATGAAGGAGAAAGCCCGCGAAAGCCCTCCGTGATCCGGCAACGGTGACCGTCTCCGTCGAATGAGCCGGCCGGCCGCCAACCAGCTGCGTCGCGGCGCAGGCGGCCGGCTGCGCGCCGCGTACCCCTCGCCCGATCCTGCCGTCGGGTCAGGGACCGGTCGGCTGGTTGGCGCTGCCGTTGGACCGGCGGAGTTCCTCGTTGAGGCGCAGGGCCTCTTCGAGTTGGTCTTCGAGAATGACGATGCGACAGGCGGCCTCGATCGGGGTGCCCTGGTCGACGAGTTCGCGGGCGCGCGCGGCGATCCGCAACTGGTAGCGGGAGTAGCGGCGATGGCCGCCCTCGGACCGCAGAGGGACGATGAGCCGGGCTTCGCCGACGGCACGCAGGAAAGCCGGCGTGGTGCCGAGCATCTCGGCGGCGCGGCCCATGGTGTAGGCCGGGTAGTCGTCGTCGTCGAACTTGTCGGCGGCGTTGGATGGGGTCACTTGCACCTCTTGTCATGTGGACGCGTCGAGGGGCCCTGGTGCCATCCAGCACCAGGGCCCCGAGGGGTATCAACACCATCTGCCGGCTACTTCGGTGCCGGCTCTCTGTTTCCGCACGGGCGCCCAGGGAGCGGGCGGGAGTGCGGGGATCGCGAATGCGTGACCGGGGACCACCTTCCAATCCGGGGCCTGCGGTACCCGAGCGCTACGGATCTACGCCCGGGCGATCCTGATGGCGTCTGCTCCTCTCTCTTCCGGTTTTGCTGCATTGCTGTACTGCTGTCAGGCGATACATCTCGGCGGCCCTCAAGCCGCCCGACCCGGCAACCAGCTGTGGGACCCTGCTGCTGCTTGTGGCCCCACGGCTCCATCACCGTGCCGTTTGTGCTCGTGACAGTTCGTGTCTGCCACGCGACTTCGACTTCGTTGGCTACGGAAGAAACCCTAGCCACAGAGGGCTCGAATGTCTACTGCGGCCGACGCAGATTTTCTCCGCTTCGGCGACAGCCGAAGCGAGCACTCGCGGGGCCGGCGGGGAAGGCCGGCCCGACGTCAGCGCCACGGCAGGAGCGACTGGTCCCGTCCGGGCTCCGGCGGGTACGCGCCCTGCCGGTGAGGCCGGCAGGCCGCGCCGCTGACGGTTCTACCGCTCGCCGCCCCCCTGAGCCCGTGGCCGCCGGAACCGCGGCGCCCGCAGAAACCCCGCGCCGACCGAAAGACGCCGATGGTGAATATCTGCGGTCACAGGTGGAGAAATAGCAGCCACGGCGGCAAGAGCTTTTCGGGCTCAATTTCCGGATGTGAGGCAACCGACCTGCACGATCGCCACACCGTGCTACTCTGGATCTCAGTTGCAGTTGTGGTTCCCAAAACTTCAAGTGCCCTCATCGGTTCGAATTACCGGTGGGAGCGCTTTTGTATTTCCGGTTTCTTCCGGCGGGGCAATCATCACGGCGACTCGAGGACCCGCACAGTGCGGACCTCTGAGCACTGCCCCTGAAGGAGATATGAATGGCTACTGGCACCGTGAAGTGGTTCAACGCGGAAAAGGGTTTCGGCTTCATCGAGCAGGACGGTGGCGGCGCTGACGTGTTCGCCCACTACTCGAACATTGCCGCCCAGGGCTTCCGTGAGCTTCAGGAAGGCCAGAAGGTGAGCTTCGACGTCACGCAGGGCCAGAAGGGCCCGCAGGCCGAGAACATCGTTCCCGCCTGACGCTGACGCGCACGACGAGCTGGGGCCCGCACCTTGGGTGCGGGCCCCAGCTCGTCGTTTTTCCGTAGAGCTGTCGTGGCGCCGCCACGGGCTCCACGAGCGGCGAACGACATCACTCCCCGTGTCGGACCGCCGCAGGACGAGGCAGGCCACACCGCTCGCCCCGTCGGACAGATCCGGCATTCCCATCGCTTCCCCGAGCGATGCGCCGTTCCCGCAGACGCATCGGACGGGCTCGTTCCTCCCGGCGTCTCGTATTTTCTTCGGCTCGTTCTTGCGACTCCCCGAGCGGCTTGCCGCTGCCGGGAATTCCTCGATACGTGCCATATCGAGGAGGGTTCCGCATGAACCGCACCACTCGCACGAACGACCGCTACTCCGATTCCCGCAAGGGC